>JAEWSZ010000057.1 GCA_023397905.1 Bacillota bacterium
CCTCCGACCTCTCTCCATTTTGTTATCTTGCCCGAATAGATGCCTCTTATTTCGTCGGATGACAGCTCCGATACAGGATTGAGCCCATTGACAAAGAATACAAATGCCTCGCGGCCTATGGGTGTGAGCTTCAATTCCACGCCTTCAGCTTCGGCCATAGCTCTCTGCTCTTCGGAAACACTCATGAGAAAAGCCACATCAACATGACCGTAGATCAGATGCTCAAAGGCATCAGAGGTACGCGAGCACGTGACGACAGTAGGCTTATCCGATGACCCTTTATCGCCCGGATCACCGTATACGAAATATTCCCCCTGTGGATATACGGCCCTGACGAATGCGGAATAAAGCGGATAAAGCGCCGTAGCCCCGTCAAGGCGCGGCAGATCGTCCGTCAGCTTCAGCGTGGAACTCTCGTCAAGAGAACTCGCCAGCGTGCCTTCGCGGAAAGGTTCGTAATCCAACAGGTTTATCTCTTCGTCACCGCGGACTTCCGGAATACTGTCTTTATATATCTGGATTCCCGAAACGGTTATGGTCAAAACCATGAGCGCACCCGCTAAAGACATTGCCGCAATACGCCTTATCCTTTGGGCAAACGGCTTCCAGATAAGGAGCAGGGATAGCAAAAAGAGCCCTCCGCATAGGGTGAAAGACAGCCATACGCCCGCTGAATCCAAGAAATTCGGCAGTACGAAAAATGCAATAATCTGAACCACCGTCAACAGAGCAAAGCTGAGAAAGCTCGCGCATACCCGTTTCATTATTTTGTCTTTCACGGAGCTTCCGATTATCGCCAAAAGTATCATAGCAAAGACGGCAAACAAAATAATCTGACTAAATTGCATTTGCAAACTCCTCTAAAGATATCTGTGCTTCCAATTTCTGTTTGCCGATATCATACCATATCCAACACATTTATACGAGCATTTACCGGATATTTCTTATTAACAGCCATTCTTTTTTAAATAGAGAATGTATATGTTCAAAGCTTAATATAAATAGATCTGTTAAATTCCGCAGCAGATTTTTACTTAATTTTATGCCAGTTATCCGTCCTCTATGGATTTCGCTAAAAACCTGTCACTATAATAGATTTGATACTATAATCCACAGTTGTGACTTTGCTATTGATTTTTATGCTATTCCGGCATATAATAAAGCAAATAAAGCGACGACGGAGAGAGTACGTTACGTTCAAATGTCATAGTGAGCCGGAGGCAGTGAAAACCCGGTACAAGCAGGACATAGCTGAAAATCACTCCCGAGCTGTGCACCCAAAGTCAAATGACGAGTAGGTTGCGACGGATTTCCTCCGTTACAGGGGACGCATATGTTTGTATGGCGTAATGGGTGGTATAACGATAGCCTTAATCATGAAGTGGTTAGCTTTCGTCCCGTGCGTAGTATCGTATGGGGTGAAGGCTTTTTTATTTGTCCCGTACTTCGAGGCGAGGTGTTTGGGCTATGGTCATAGCCAGTGTAATTGCCGACCTTTCAGACATTAGAAACTATAAAAATTCTGAAAGGAAAGATAATTATGCCTATAGAGAAGAAACCGGATTGAAAACGATGACACAGCTTTAGTGATGCAAAACACTTTTTACATGCCGTTTTTCAGCAATGTAAAAGCTCTTTGATAGCATCTTTCTCCTGAATCCAATATCATGAACTCAGGTCAAGAGAAACACTATTAGAAAGGAGGGCTTACCTCTTGGAACTAAACATTCAAATAAAGAAATATCGTACTAATATGAATTTATCACAGGAAGAACTGGCCGAAAAAGTATATGTCACCAGACAGACTATCTCAAACTGGGAGAATAATAAAAATTACCCGGATATCCATAGTCTGCTTCTCCTAAGTTCATTATTTAACATATCTCTTGATCAATTAATCAAAGGAGATATAGATATTATGAAAGAAGAAATTAAAAAATCAGAAATTGAAAAATTCAATCATTATGGGGCCATTTTCACACTGCTATTACTGGTAACCATGGTCTCAGCGGTTCCACTGGTAATATTTTTAAATTATTATGGTCTTATTGTCTTTGGTGTCTTATTTGCAATAACAATGTATTATGCTTTCAAAGTTGAAAAATGTAAAAAGGACAATAATGTTCAAACCTATAAAGAAATTGTATCTTTTACAGAAGGCAAGCGTCTTGATGAAATTGAAAAAAATCAAGAAGTCGGAAAGCGTTCTTATCAGAAAGTATTCCTTGTGTTTGGAAGTGCAGTGATTACTTTAATAATATGTTGTTTACTGCTATGGATTCTAAAACCGTTTATTGTCTAAATAAAATAAGCCTTCAGATTCTACCCGCTTCTAGCAATTAGAGCCAAAAGGCATAAAAACCTCGGAAGCCCGTGCAAATCCGGCATTTCGAGGTTATTGCCCGTCACTCCCAGGCTACTGCTTTACTTAATCATAATTTCACAAACGCTGATTTTATAGCATACATAATTGCTTTCATTTTTTTACTCGCAACAAATCATATAAAGTTATTTCCCTCTTTTCAACATTGGCTTTTTGACGATATATTTTGATTGCAGAAGTCAGCATTTGTATATTTGAAAAATACTCTTTAACAAATTTATAACTTTTAACATCGGTGTACTTTAAGTTTCGTTTGCAATAATCACTAGGTTTCTCTCTGGCTTTTTTAAAATCATCATACTTATCTTCATTATGAATTATTAGCATTTCTATTTCAGGTGCCGTTACAACATTGATAACTTCAACTTTATCCTTATATGGCTTACTCAATTTAAAGTTTTCTCTTCTTGAGTCCAAAATGCGGTAAACTGTTATTTTTCTATTAAAATTCTTTCTTAAATAATCTTGTTCAAATTTTTGAGCCGAACGGGCTCTAATTACTTTTTCATCTAAAAGCTGATCCTTTTCAAAAACTATAGCATTATTCTCTAGCAAAATATCCATTATGGCTTGTTCTGCTCCACCTTCACATATGCAAGCTATGATATTATCATCCATAATCTCATACCTCACTGGCTTTTGGAGTCTTTGTAAGTGCTCGTTTAAAGTTAATATACGATTTGTAAGATGGAGTGGTATTTTCTAAATAGCCACTTTGAAATAACTCACTCTTTTTAACATCATTTCTTTTTAATATGTCTGACAAATTTTCAATATTAATACCACCCGTATTCTTTGTTATATATATATTGTCATTCCTTTCAAAAATATCCAGTAATTCAACATAATGGGTTGAAAAAATCAAAACAGCTCCGGTGGTATTAATTTCATTGTCCATAAAAAATCTTATCAATGTGGAAACAATTTCTTTGTTAAAATGATTTTCCAGTTCATCAATTATTAGATATCCACCTTCTTGTAAAATGTGTATAGCCGTCATAAAAACATTTATCCCTTTAACAGTACCAGATGAAAGATATTTGCTTATTTCCAGAGGAGAATAAACGACTATTTCTTTTTTATTATAGAATTTCAAGCGAATTTCAATTTTTTTATCATTTTCGATTTCTTTACACTTTAAATGTTCAATACTCGGATCTAAAAATTGCACTAAGCCAAGTGGAAAATTTCCTAGCACTCTTAATCCATTGAAATTTGTCCAATCGATTGAATCAATTACATTTAAAGAATTATTTAGCTTTTTGTTATATGCAATCATAACACTTACATCATCCAATAAAAACAACTCATCTTCTTTTCTTTCTTGTGCTGGAGAAATATTTGAAAAGTCAAACAAATCGTTTTTTGAACGTACAGTATTTATCGACTTCGTCCAAAGTGTTTCATTTGAAATAAAATATTTGTTTTTTAATTCATTTTTCAATTCAGACTTAAAGCGATTTGTTTTTATTATCGATTTTAACCTAGACAACTTTCCATCGCTAGAAATAAAGAAGATATTGAAAATAACTTCATCATGTTCTTCTAAGCCTTCTAAAATTTCATTGCATTCAATAGTATTAATTGGCTCATTCTTAAGTAGTTGCAATGCAAATGAAATGACTTTTAGTATAGTGGTTTTTCCTGATGCATTTATTCCTACCATTGAAACAACGTTATTGATATAAATGTTAGAAAAAACATTTGTAAGCATTTCATTTTTATCAGAACTAACACGCTGCTTAGCGTAGAAATCAATTTCTATTTCTTTTTTAAACAACTTTAATCCAGATGCTTGTATTTTCAAAACTTTCATATTCACATTCATCTCCCATCCATGTTTTTATCATACTATATTATATGGAAAAAATCAATAAAACATACATATAAAAACGATATTTCCGTTTTTATATGTATGTTTTCAGAGTTCATCTGATTTAAATTTAAACATTTTCACGGAATTATATATAATAAATTATAAGAATTCTTGAATTACCTTCCAATGCTTATCGTATATGTAGGGCTTTCTGTGCGATTTAGTCCCCCATAAGACAAAGCTTCTACATTCGACAATAATATGGTAAAATATTGATATTATTAATACAGAATAATTTGATTTGGTAAATAAATATTAATATTTTCCTTGAAAGCTGGTACTTATGGATACTTACAGACCATTTCTTTTTCATAGGATACTGAGTAGCAACTTATAAAGATAAATTGATATAAATCCTTATAATATGAAGTAAAGAAAATATAAGATTATTGAAGTGAGGATATATAATTTGCCAGCATATTTTTCGATGACACTATCATTTAAAAATAAAAGAATTAAACCTAATTTTGTGAACGATGTATATTCGCAAATTATTAATTTTGGATTTAACTTTAAGAGCGGCTATTGGTTTCACCAAGATGTAAATCTTAATGAAATTATTGAATGGAACCAACAATTACTTGAAAAAGGCTTTAAACTTGGATATACCCAACATGTAAAACATGATTATATGCAGATACTTTTTGAAACAGTTTTTTATTCTGAACTTCGTGGGTTCTGGATGTATTCTGATAAGGAAGTGATTTTCAATTTATTAGTTCCTGAAGCTGATATTTTGAATTGTGAAGGTGGTAGATATTTTACTGACATTAAGATAATACCACTAAAAAAATTAGCCACAAAACTGTGGGAATCAAATATTGTTGACGCTATTCAAACGAGTGTCGAACTGGATTTAGGTTATCACAGTTTATCAGATATTCTTATAGGAAAGAATATTTCAATTAATCCTTTTGCTATTCTCTCTGAAAATTCCTTTAGTTGTTTTTCAAATAATTATTTTAATGGGAAACACTTATTAAAGATTAACAACGGTGGTTTGATAGTTGAAAGTGATGGGACAATTTTACACCACTTTTAATTTACACATGCCTAATAAAAAAGGCAACCTCATATTTGGAGACAGAAAGGAGCAATAGATGGATTAGGCAGACGATATGATTGCGACGACGTTCTTTTCAAGATTTATGATTGGGAATTTGAGTATGCAGTTGTTCACCTAACGTATTCAAAGGAAAAGGGGTATATAATGAAATTTACCATAAACCAAATGAATTGTGAGGATGCAACGGAAATTTCAAAATGGATTTATCAAGAACCATATTCAATATACAGTTTGGATGGAAGTGATAGTTGTACAAATGAACTTCTTAATGGCTTCAATTTTTCCGTTAATGACGAGGAAAGTAACCTTTTAGGATACTATTGTTTTGGTCAATCTGCTCAAGTTCCAGTAGGCAAACAATTTAATGCTTACACCGATGATGATGTTACTGATATTGGATTGGGAATAAAGCCCAGTTTATGTGGTCAAGGATTAGGATTTGACTTTTTAAGTCATGGTTTAGAGTTCGCTCGAAATAATTTATCTGCAACTGGTTTTCGCTTAACTGTTGCATCGTTTAATGAACGTGCAATAAAAGTATACGAGAGAATAGGCTTTAAAAAAGTCAATTCTTTTAAAAGGATATCTGAAAATGGGGAAATGGAATTCTGGATTATGACTCTGTGTTAAATTAATCTGTGAATAAAGCCTGCACTCTTATTTAGCAGCAAGAGTAAACCGGCTTAAAATACATAAGTATCAACAATATACTTTAGCAGAGCCAAATAAAAAAGACCCTGAAACAAGTCAAATTTGCTTATCTCAAGGTCTCATCTTCATTTATTCGTTTCATCTCAGGGAAACGCATTTTGCCCTTTTACAATTGACTTTATTCCCACTCAATAGTAGCCGGCGGCTTGGAGGTGATGTCGTACACCACTCTGTTAATATGCTTTACTTCGTTGATTATACGGTTTGAGATCTTTTCCAGCACATCGTATGGGATCCTCGCCCAATCCGCTGTCATGAAGTCGGTGGTTGTCACCGCACGCAACGCCAAAGTGTAGTCATAGGTTCTTTCGTCGCCCATGACTCCCACGCTTCTCATGTTTGTCAGCACGGTGAAGTACTGGTTTATTTCCCTGCCCAGACCGGCGGCTTTTATTTCCTCGCGGAAAATGTAGTCCGTATCTCTCAAGGTATCCAGCTTCTCCTTTGTGAGGTCGCCTATTACCCTGATTGCAAGTCCCGGACCAGGGAAAGGCTGTCTCCAGACAATATCCTCCGGGATTTCCATTTCCTCTCCGGCTTTTCTGACTTCATCCTTAAAAAGATTTCTCAAAGGCTCTATTATCTCTTTGAAATCAACATGGTCCGGAAGTCCTCCCACATTGTGATGACTCTTTATTACAGCCGCATCTCCGAGACCGCTTTCGATCACGTCCGGATAAATTGTTCCCTGGACCAGGAAATCAACCTTTCCGATCTTTTTGGCCTCATCCTCGAATACCCTTATGAACTCCTCGCCTATGATCTTTCTCTTTGTCTCCGGGTCGGAAACGCCGGCCAGCCTGGAGAGGAACCTGTCTTCCGCGTTTACTCTTATCATGTTTATATCATATTGATTTCTGAATACCTGTTCCACCTGGTCGCCTTCGTATTTCCTCAGAAGGCCGTGATCAACAAATATACAGGTCAGCTGTTTTCCGACGGCCTTGTGTATGAGAACGGCGGCCACGGATGAATCCACTCCGCCTGACAGCGCGCATAATACTTTTTTGTCCCCAACCTTTTCCCTGATAGCCTTTATGGAATTTTCCACAAATGACGACATTTTCCAGTCGCCCTTACAGCGGCAGATACTGTACAGGAAGTTTCTCAGCATTTCCTTTCCCCTTGGAGTATGCATTACCTCAGGATGGAACTGGACGGCATACAAATTCTTCTCCACATGCTGCATGGCTCCCGTAGGGCAGTTTGTCGATTTTGCCGTAACCGTAAAACCTTCCGGAGGAGTGGATACATAATAGGTATGGCTCATCCAGCAAACGGTATTTTCATCCACATTTTCAAAGAACGGCTGTGATCTGTCAACATTTATTTCTACCTTGCCGTATTCACGCTGCTTTGCGGCCTCCACAGATCCTCCCAGCATTACGCTCATCAGCTGCATTCCGTAGCATATGCCCAAAACGGGAATTCCAAGCTCAAATACTCCGGGATCGCATTTTGGTGCACCCTCATCCAGGACAGAAGCGGGACCTCCGGTGAATATTATTCCTTTTGGATTATATGACTTTATACGCTCTATTGAAGCACTGTAAGGTATGACCTCACAGTATACATTAGCTTCTCTGACACGGCGTGCAATCAGTTGATTGTATTGTCCGCCGAAATCCAGTACTAAAACCAGCTCATTGTTCACTTTAACAACTCCTCTTGATTTATTAACATTAAATTTTTATCTCAATAATTTTATATTATATCGGAATTTGCCCGGTATGCATAGCATGAACAATAATTTTTTATAGATTTCAAAATGTATTCACTTTTATGAAGTTATGATATAATAAATTCAAGGAGGAGAATTTGTATATGGAAGATACTTTAAAACTTATTCTTGACAAGCTGAATAGTATGGATTCAGACATAAAAGATATAAAGCAAGGCCAGATAAAATTGGAACAAGGCCAAACAAGATTGGAGCAAAGGCAAAGTGTATTGGAGCAAGGCCAGATAAGATTGGCAGACAGGCTTGATTCATTTGAAAAACAAACCATGAAGCGTTTTAACGAAATAGACAATAAATTGGAAAGTATAAGCAATGCTGTCGCAGATTTGATGGAATTCAGGACAGATGCTGAAAGCAAATTAAAAAAAATAAAATAGTAATGCTAAAAGCATGATAAACTACCATATTTCAATAAGTTTCATCGCCTCTTACCATCGGTCCGCCGGGATTTATTATATATCCCTTAAAGCTGCCGGATTTCTGCTTTTCAACAGTGGCAAAGCAGTAGCCGTCTTTATTGTAATAATCCGAGTCCTGCTGTTTTTCCCAGAACCTGACTTCCCATGTATATTTACCTGTCTCAGCCACCTCAAAGATGTAGACATCATTATTTATTATGTATCCGTTGTAATGAGAAAATTTCGCATTATAGCTTGCGTAGTCAAAAATCTCCTGTCTGGCGGCTTTGATTATATTTGTGTCAACTGCTTTGACCTTGTCGTCAAGAGTTATTTTGTAATTTATGCCGACTTTGATATCGAAAGATTCCTGGGAGTTCGCGGAATCTGACGAAACATCCTTACCTGGCAGCTCATCCGGTACACTTTTTGACTGGCTGTTTACCGAAGCCGCTGCCGCAGTATTTTGAGGCGGAGGAGTGTTATCGGCGCTAAAAACCGCTAAAGTTACAGCTATAATCAACGGCACCACCGCCAGCAGTATTTTTAATATCCTGGTTACCGGAATTTTTATATTTTTCATAATAATGCCCACCTCCACTGAACTATTAGACTGTATTCTTACAGTAAATGTTCCATATATAGTCCAAATGGGGCGTTTATGATTTTCACATCTTTAGATTTTTACCTTTTTCAGATTTCTCCCGAAAATTTTGAAAGTCCGGCGGCTCCGTTTAAATAATTGAAACATCTGCCCTGATAGGTCTGCTGTTCCGTCATCCTTGCTTCAATCATCTCCTGCAGCTTCCACCAGCTGGTATTCCAGTTGCAGAAAACCGTTCTTTGTTCCGGAGCCCGGCCTACCAGCCTCTGGACTACAATATCCGGATCGAGATATTCCAGAAAAGCGACAGTCCTGTCTATAAACTGCTCCATTGCCACGGGTTCCAATTCTCCGCCTGCGTACAGCTTTTCCAGGGCGGTATCCTTTAAAATAAAAAGAGAATGGCATTTTACCTGGGATACTCCAAGAGCCGAAATAATTTTCGCTCCTTCCACAACGTCCTCCATGTCATCCATGGGCAGGTCTGTTATATAATGGGCGCAAACTTCCAGACCGTGTTTTTTTATGCGGGAGACAGCGTCGATGAATTCGGCCAGAGTATGTCCCCTGTTCAGTTTTTTCAGGGTGTGATAGTTCACAGTCTGCAGACCCAGCTCTATTACGATATCAACGCCCTTTTCACTTTTCAGGCCGGCCAGGTATTCCATGTACCTGTCGGAAATACAGTCGGGCCTGGTTGAGATGTATATGGCGACTATACCCTCCACACAGGCCTCCCGCATATTTGTGGCAAAGAGCTCAAAGGGCAGGTAGGTATTTGAATAATTTTGGAAGTAGGCTATAAACCTTTCGCTGCCATAGTTCTTGCCTATATATTTTGCATTGTGCTCAAGCTGTTCTGCCACGGACAACTCACAGGAAAGGTTTTCGAAGCCCGCTCCTTCTTCCCCGCAGAAAACACACCCCGCCGAGCTTATATTGCCGTCTCTGTTGGGGCAGGTCACAGGCAGATTCAGCGGCAGCTTGTAAACCTTGGCACCATATCTTTTTTTGAGATAGCCTGAAAATTTATTGTACAGCAACACAGCAGCCTTCCTGCCTGTAAGTTTCAGTGACCAGCTCGTAAACCTTTGTTATAGGCAATCCTGTCCTTGCGGCAATGTCCTTGCAGTCTTCATATTCCGGTGCAAACTTTTTTATATCTCCGCTGCTGGCCACTTTTACCCTGACATCGCCGTACATGGTATTCACTTTGACCAGCTCCCTGTTCATGCAATACCTTCCGGACCTGGTGACCCTTACCCCCAGAGTGGAAGTTTCCCTGAATATTATATCCGAAAATTTCTTCTCATCCTCACATCTTGCCAACACTGTCAGCATCACCGACGGTCTGCTCTTTTTCATGTAAATAGGGGTGTAAAAAACATCCAGAGCCCCGTTTTCAAACAGCTTTTCCATGGTGTAGCCCATTATTTCCGGGGACATGTTGTCGATATTGGTTTCCAGAATGGAAATTTCATCATTTGGTATTGAGTCCTGCTCATACAGAGAACCCACAACCGCTCTCAGCGCATTGAAACGTCCCGTTTCCCGTTTTCCCATTCCGTAGCCGGTTTTTTCAATGGAAATAGGCGGCATTTTTCCGAAAGACGAGCAGGTCATTTTCAATATTCCTATCCCCGTCGGGGTAACCAGTTCAAAAGGCACATCCTCGCTGATCAAAGGTATTCTGCTGTTGCTCAGCATTTCCAGCACCGCAGGGACAGGTACCGGAAGCAGGCCATGGGCACACTTTACGAAGCCCTTGCCTTCATGCAGCTCGGAAGCGTATATTCTCTCGACTCCCAGCATGTCAATGCATATGCACGCGCCTATAATATCCACTATGGAGTCGATTGCCCCCACTTCATGGAAATGCACTTCGCTAATGTCCTTTCCGTGGACTTTTGCCTCGGCCCGGGCGATTTCTCTGAATATCCTTGTACTCATGGCTTTGACCGCCGGCTTTAGAGTACTGGCATTTATAATATTTTCTATATCCGCCAGATTCCTCTCCTGCTGTGAATGGCTGTGACTATGGCCATTCACATGGTCGTGGTCGTGTCCGCCATTATGCTCATGAATATGGCCGTGGTCATGTATATGCTCGTGGGAATGTTCATGCATATGTTCCTGCTGATGATCATGGCCGTCGTGGGAATGCTCATGGCCGTGAGCATGGTCATGCCCGTGCTCCTCTTCCTGCAGCTCACTTTCCAGAATAACATTTACATCCGTGCCCGAAATTCCGTTTTTAACAACTTTTTTTATTTCAATTGAGTAGCCGTCCACATTGAGCTTGTCCAATTCCTTCAGAAAAGCCTCGCTGTCCAGTCCCAGATCCAACAGCGCTCCCAATGTCATATCGCCGCTTATTCCTGAAAAACAGTCAAAATATAATACCCGCATAAAACCCTCCCTATTAAAGAATACATGAGCCAGAATTCAGCAGCCGGAATAAAATCATGATAAAGAAGTGCCGCAGTACAGAAGTTTAGAAGTATGGAATAAACACAGGCCGGTATAAGCCGCGCTGCTCCACTCCGGATTCTTCATCCTGCTTTTAAGCTTTTTATTCTGATTTCTGAATCCTGAATTCTGATCTCTACAATTTATTAATGTTGCTGGCCAGATATCCCGCGCCAAAACCATTGTCGATATTTACCACGCCGATACCGCTGGCACAGCTGTTCAGCATGGTGAGCAGGGCCGCCAGGCCTCCGAAATTCGCCCCATAGCCCACGCTTGTAGGAACCGCAATGACAGGCTTATCCACCAGGCCTCCTACGACGCTGGCCAGGGCGCCTTCCATCCCGGCTACCACAATAATCACATTTGCTTCGGATATGGCGTCCATTTTTGACAGCAGCCTGTGGATTCCGGCAACTCCCACATCATATACCCTCATAACCTTATTGCCCAGCACTTCGGCGGTTATTGCGGCCTCCTCGGCAACAGGTATGTCGGACGTTCCAGCCGTGACAACGGCTATCTGCTTGTCGCTTACCGATATTTCTTTTCTTTTGACCACAATGATCCTTGCATCCGCATGGTACTCCGCCTCGGCAATAACCTCGCTCACCGCGTCAAAATTCTCCTGTGATGCCCTGGTTGCAAGAATATTGTTGTCCTTCACCATAAGTCTCCGTATGATTTCCACGATCTGCCTGCTGGTCTTCCCTTCACAGTAAACCACTTCAGGATAGCCGTTCCTTATATTGCGGTGATGGTCGATCTTCGCAAAGCCCAGATCTTCATAGGGCAATGCCTTGATCTCCTTAAAAGCCCGTTCAATTTCAACCGTTCCGTCTTTAACACCCTCAAGCAGCGCTTTCAGTTGATCTGAATTCATAATTAACCTCCATGTACGGGCCGTAGCAAACGGGAATCCGTTTTACTGGACTTCCTGCTTGCCCATTGACAGGTATGCGTTAATAAAGCCGTCCAGGTCTCCGTCCATGACCGCGTTCACATTTCCGTTTTCATAATTTGTACGGTGGTCTTTTACCAGTGTATACGGACAAAAAACATAAGACCTTATCTGGCTTCCCCATGCAATATCCATCTGGACACCCTTCAAATCCTCTATTTTTTCCTTCTGTTCACGCTCTTTCAATTCAAACAGCCTGGCTTTGAGCATTTTCATTGCAGTGTCCTTGTTCTGGAACTGCGACCGTTCTGTCTGGCAGGACACCACGACTCCGGTGGGAATATGCGTTATCCTGATAGCGGAATCGGTCTTGTTAATGTGCTGTCCGCCCGCGCCCGAGGCTCTGTAGGTATCTACCCGCAAATCGTCGGGATTTATATTTATTTCAATGGTATCATCCAGCTCTGGCATTACATCCAGCGAAGCAAAAGAAGTATGCCTTCTTCCCGATGCATCAAAAGGAGATATCCTGACCAATCTGTGTACTCCTTTTTCTGACCTCAGATACCCATAAGCATTTTCCCCTATGACATGGATGGTCACGCTTTTTATTCCGGCCTCATCCCCGTCAAGCAAATCCAGGATTTTGACCTCATAACCCTTTTCCTCGCCCCATCTGGTGAACATGCGCAGAAGCATCTCCACCCAGTCCTGGGCTTCTGTTCCGCCTGCTCCCGCATGAAGCGTAAGGATGGCATTATTTTTATCGTACGGCCCCGTCAAAAGCGTCTCCAGCCTCAGAGCTTCAAGATTGCGCTTCATTTTTTCCAGGCCTTCTCCCACCTCGGGTATTACGCTTTCATCCTGCTCCTCAAGTCCCAGCTCGGTTAAGGTAGTCAGGTCCTCCCACTGGGATTCCAGGTTTGTAAATCTCTCTATCTTTGTTTTAAGATTTTTGGTTTTCTGCAAAATCTTCTGCGAGTTCTCCATATCATTCCAGAACTCGGGTTCAGAAGCCTTGTGCTCCAGTTCTGTTATCTCATCGCTTATTCTGGCGATGTCAAAGTGAAGCCCTCATTTCCTCTAAATTGCCTTTCAAGCCTTGCAGTTCAAGCTTATACTGTTCTAACTCAAGCATTTGATCATCCCTCTCATAAATTATTTGTGCCTGTTTCTATTTTATACAATTTTATTATATCCGACCTGCCGGATTTTCGCATCAATTTTATTTGTATTTTCAAGCCCCCAGGATAAACTTCTCTATGGCCACAGCGACGCCGTCCCGGCTGTTGTCGGCGGTAATATAGTCGGCAGCGGCTTTGGCGCACTCCTCCCCGTTTTCCATAACGACGCTCAGCCCGGCATATTCCAGCATGGATATGTCATTTTCATTATCCCCTATTGCCATCATCTGAGCTGCGGGTATGTCCAGTATTTCCGAAAGCTTTTTCAATGCCGCGCCCTTGCTGACGCCTTTATTCATCACTTCGAAATTGTCATAATTGGAGCTCATGACGTCTACCTCGGGTATCTTTTCCATATCATCCCTGGCGGCTTTGAGCAGAGCCCTGTCGTCCGACACCGCCACAAATTTCAGCACTTTGCCCGGCAGCTCTCTGAGCTTTTGGGACATGTCCGGCACCACTTCTATATCCACCCTGTCTTCAGGCGGGAGAGCCTGATTCTTCTCAAAATACTTCTGGGAGGTAAAGCCCAGCTTTTCCGTCAGCATGGTATCTCCGGCGTAAACATGGTAGTATATCCCGTGCCTCTTGCATATCTCGTTTATTTTGAGACAGACCTCCACCTCCATGTTGTCCGAATAAACCACCTCTCCGTCCACCCTGTCTGTGATAATTGCTCCATTGCAGGCTATGACCGGGTCTTCCGAGCCGATTTGCCTGGCATACAGCCTGGCCCCCGTGTAGACCCTTCCTGAACAGATGACGATTCTGGTCCCTTTTTCCATTGCCAGGGACAGCGCTTCCCTGTTCCTTTGCGAGATTTCCTTGTTCATATCCAGCAGCGTTCCATCCAAATCTATTGCAACTAATTTATACATTTAATCCTCCGATGTTCCTCCAATATTACCAGTATTGCCGGAAATCAAATCCCTGCGGGCCGAAAAACTAAGGCTTGGACCTGAGGCCTTCCGTGAAAGCCCTTATCCTCCTCATGGCCTCAATGATATTTTCCATTGACGAGGCATAGCATGCCCGCACGAAGCCCTCTCCGCATTCTCCAAAAGCCGTTCCGGGCACCACCAGCACCTTTTGCTCCAGCAGCAGCCTTTCGCAGAATTCGTCCGAACTGAGTCCGGAAGCGCTTATATCAGGGAATACATAAAAGGCTCCCTTCGGCTCAAAGCATGAGCAGCCAGCCTTTTTAAAGCCGTCCAGCGTTACCCGCCTTCTCCGGTTGTACTCCTTCGCCATCATCTCCACATCGTCCTCACTGTTCTGAAGCGCCTCTATAGCCGCATCCTGAGCAGTGGTCGGGGCGCACATTATCCCGTACTGGTGGATCTTTTTCATCTCACCGATCAGATCCCTGTGCCCGCAGGCATACCCAAGCCGCCAGCCCGTCATGGCAAAGGATTTTGAAAAACCGTTTATAACCACGGTCTGCTCTTTCACTTCAGGAAAACTTGCAATAGAAGTATGCCTGCCCTCATATGTCAGTTCGCAGTAGATTTCGTCGGACAGTATTACGATATCCCTGTCCTTAAGTACTTTGACCAGCTGGTACAGGTCTTCACGGGTCATTATAGCACCTGTGGGATTGTTCGGGAAGGGTATTATGACCACCTTGGTCCTTTCGGTTATGGCTTTTTCCAGTTCCCCGGCAGTGAGCTTGAACTGGTTCTCCTGCTTCAGCGGTATTGTGACCGCCGTTGCTCCTGTAAACCCCGTACAGCCTTTATAGGCCACAAAGCTGGGTTCGGGTATTATGACCTCGTCTCCGGGCCCCACAAGTGCCCTCAGCGCTATATCAATTCCTTCGCTGCCCCCCACCGTGACCAGTATCTCATCCGCGGGATTGTATTCCAGCTCAAACTTTCTGTAAAGGTATGCGCTTATTTCCTCCCGCAGCTCGATAAATCCAGCATTGGAGGAATACTGGGTGTGCCCGTTTTCCAGAGAATATATCCCAGCTTCTCGGATATTCCATGGGGTTATAAAATCAGGCTCCCCGACTCCCAGCGATATAACGTCCTTCATCTCGTTTATAAGATCAAAATACTTTCTGATACCCGAGGGAGGTACTTTTTTTATTTTGTCCAGAATCATATTCTTCATTATCATATGAAAATCTGCTCCCTCCTGTCTACCGGCTTCTCTTCGAAAATAGATCCCTTATCCTTGTACTTTTTAAGCACAAAGTGGGTTGCGGTGCTCTGGACCGATTCCAGCGGAGCCAGTTTTTCGGAAACAAACAGGGCCACCTCCTTCATGGTCTTTCCCTCTATGATGACGGTGAGGTCAAAGCCTCCTGACATGAGATAACAGGCTGTCACCTCGGGATACTTGTATATCCTGTCGGCGATCTTGTCAAAGCCAAGACCTCTCTGGGGAGTGACCTTGACTTCAATAAGGGCCGTGACCTTCTCCTTGTGCGTCTTATCCCAATTGATCAGAGTGCTGTATCCCACGATAATGTTCTGCTCTTCATATTTTTTTATTGCCTCCGCAACCTCTTCCACAGGTTTGCCTGTCATAACCGCGATTTCTTCAGCCGTTGCCCTGCTGTTCTTTTCCAATATTTCCAGTATTTCTTCCATCTGACCATCTCTCCTTTTAAAATCAACTTGTTTCAAAACCCATAAACGGAGTAATATCCGCAAAAAAGAATATAAAAAAACCTGCGTCCTCAAAAGTCAATTGTGTTGACTCTTAAAAGGGACGAAGGTTTCCGCGGTACCACCCTAATTAATGCCTCAGGCATTCTCTCAATCCAATAATGCGGCATTGACATCCTTGCAATGCTTACATTACCCGCCTGTAACGTGACGACACGTCTTCTTCTACTGACCTGCTGCCAGGCTTTCAAAAAATCTGCTCCAGGGCTGCCTTCAATAATAACCGGTACCGGACTCACACCAACAGCGGACTGTCTACCGGCTCTCTGAAACCTGGTTTTTATTACACTTATTTACTCTTCCCGTTCACAGCATTTAAATATGATATACAGTATATATTATGTACTGTCCTTTAAAATGATTTCAATTATTTATTAAAACCTATTATAATTTAATTTGTATTTTTATTCAAGCATCACTTTCATTCCTTGATAATGCCCGAAAGCTCGCCTTCATATTTTTTCAGCTTATCCACTACTTCCACTTTCAGCACCTTGAGCTCTTCCTTGATGTCAACAAGCTTTTCCTTCTCTTCCTCCACCTGTTTTTCAAGTGTTTTCTTCTCGCTAATAGCTTGCTGTCTGGCCTCGTCGACTATGTTCTCCGCCTGTTTCTGAGCCGTAATCAGAGCGTTGGCTATTTTCTCCCTGTCATCCCTGATCTGCTCGATATTTATGCTGATTTCGTCATGCTTGGCCTTCATATCGCGGTACTGAGCCTTTATATCGGCAATTTCTTTTTCCTTTGCCTTGATTTTTTCTTCATACTCATGATTCAATTTTTCCAGATATGCATTAACATGCCTCTTCTTAAACCCAAAAAGAGCTGTGGAAAACAACTTTTCACCTGCCATGGCTCAATCCCCCCGCAAAAAATTAGGAATATTAAGGAATATAATATTACTTATTTTCATTATAGCAAATGAATTCTGTCAGGGCAATATTGCCGTTCATTGCAAAACTCCTTACGGGAAATACTTTTATTACAGCTGTTTTTCAATAAGCTCTACAAATTCACCCTTTGCCCGCGCTCCCACAACCTTTTCCACCATCTGTCCGTCCTTGAAAATAAGAACAGTGGGAATGCTCATTATTCTGAATTGAGCGGCCAATTCTCCCTGGTCGTCAACATTTACCTTTGCTATCTGCACTTTGCCTTCATAGTCGCCCGCCAGCTCTTCCATTATCGGAGCCACCATTCTGCAAGGGCCGCACCAGGATGCCCAGAAATCCACTACAACCGGTTTATCTGAATTTAAAACTGCCTCCTGGAATGTATCGTTAGTAATATTTACAATTTGATCTGACATAATTTCTTCCTCCGATTTATAAAATATTTAATATAATAATACCATAATACCCAACTGTATAAATATTAAACATTCCTCCAGGGACAAATTAAGCAATAAGCCTGATTTATCCCTTTACTATTCTATTAATATTCCTTCAATGAGGTAATGTTTACTTTTTTGCCGTCCTTTGATACAAGCGCTCCGTTTAAAATCTCCAAAAAATCGCCCCTGTAGGATGCCTTGAGGTCGTTTTCAAGATTTGAAACTGTGTTTTCTTCCGAATTTACCGCGTAAATATTTCCGGTCCCTGAAATAACTATATTTTCAGGCGAGACGGAATCCTGAAGAGAAATCTTCGTCCAGTTGTCGGTGGGCTTGTCTTCGGTGATTTTCTGCTTATAAATTTGAGTGACCTTGCCCGAAGTATTCAGTATTCCAATGTACAGGGTGTCATCCTGATCGATATCCAGGACCCTGACTTCCTTGGCGTCAACAGGTATCTTGTTTTTGACCACCTTGATGCCGTCGTAAATATAAATGGATTCTCCCGGATTCTGGTAGACCAGCTTGTTTACATAGGAGCACTCCTTTATTATGGCGTCGGCGCCGAGATTCATTACATGTGCATACTGGCTCATGACATTGAACCTGATTATCTTGGAATTTGAATCGGATGTCCTTATTTTTGCATATACGACATTTGTGTACGGCGAAAGGTCGATATCCTTAATCTCGCTTTTGGAGGACAAGCCGGATATCTCGGGATAATCCCTGGCAGTTTCGGAATCGGCCTCATAGGTCGACATCTGAACTACGCCTTTTTTGCCGTTCTTTGTATCTGAAGAGTAGATGACCATATCCCTGTCAGGCAGCCATTTGAAGAAAGTTATCTTATCCTTTTCCATTCCCGCGACCTGCTTATCTTTATTGCTGTCCGCATCTATTATGTGCAGGACGCCGTCGCTCAGATACGCCCCAAACTTTGCGTTAAAGGACAGCTTCACATCTGAGGCGGTTTCCGGCACGGTAAAGTCCCCCGTCTCAGGCTTCGTCTTTGTTCCGGTGTTTGTCACATTGACCGCCACATTAGTATTAAGAAATACATTATTTATATAAAACAACACGCAGAATTGAAATATTATGGCTAGTATAATCCATTTATACCACTTGACTAAAACTTTCACTTTAACCCTCCATGTCCCCATATGTGCAAAGCCAACTTTATGGGCTTTGCGGATCGTCTCATAACCAGAGTCTTTCAAGCTGTCCCGCTTTTACGGCATGACCATGAACACCGACGGCACCGACCTCTCTCCGAGGGCGTCCGAAGGCGTGTTTATTACCTTTCCGTCATAAAACATTGTTGTTGACGAACCTCCGTCCAGATTGGCCGCATTCACAGCTCCGTTTTTGAGCATGATGTCCTGGGCCTCTTTCAGCGTCGCCCCTATTGATTTAAGGCTTCTGCCGTCAATAACAAGGAACAGCACCGCCCCATCCTCTCTCTGCCCTATTACAGTTCTGGGCGATATGCCCCATCCGCCGTCTCCCTTGTTTATTGTGGGTTTTCCGTTAACAATAAGCGGAGGGCCGAAACTGATGGCCTCTTTTACATTATATTTTTTTAAATCGTTCTGTGAATGCTTTCCGACTATGAGCATACCTTCACCGGTAAATGCTATGGTATCTCTTTTGGTGGTCTTATCCTTGGTTTCACCGCTGATATATTTCCCGCCGCTGATGAGATATCCCAAAGGAGCGCCTCCGGTTCCGGCCCACTTGGTGTCTATGAAGCCTCCTCCGTTGATAGCCGCAACAGCGCCGTTTCTCCTTGCAATGCTGCTGGTGGTCTCACCGGCTTTAGGCATCTGGTTTGAGTATCCCACCTTTATCCTGGTAGGATCCTGAATCACAAGCATTTTTCCCTTGAAGTTTGAGCTTTCAACATCAAAAAGGTCTATCTTGCTTGTGTGCTTAACGCCGAAATTAAGAATTTTGATTGATTCCGTGTTTAAATCCGAAATGGCGAATCCATCCCCCAGAATCCTGGCAATGGCTTTTTCCGATAAAAAGGTTTTAGCTATGAACTGATGGCTGAAGGAATTCCAGGACATACCGGTTATGGTCCTTTTTACATTGTCAAAAGGGCCGTAAAACACCAGAAACGGCGTAGTTACCGACATAAATACAAATTCAAATATCAGAAAGCCAAGAAAAGCCTTGAACTTTGATTTTTTCTTCTTCTTTTTGAGCTGCCTGCTTTGATTCTCAAGGTCAAGCTTCCCATTAACAATAGTGTTATTCATTAAACCCCCTGTTTAAAGTGCATCTTTTGCCGGGAAATCCACGCCACAAGCGGAATACCCGCACCCGTCCGCCCTATGCACAAATGGCAGTGTATTATATCAATTTATATATTTTTTTATATCCGTCCAAATCATTGGATAACCACACAAATAAAAAGCATACACAATCTGTGTATACTTTTTTCTATTATAAAAGTAATTATATTATTCAAGCAAGCATTTTTCAAATAAATCACAAAAAATTAATAATTGTAATTATTGTAATACTTTCAAATTTATACAACTTTGGACCTGTCAAGAGCCGCATGCATCCTTTCAAACAGCAGTCCGGCAATGAACCAGGCAGGCGCGTAATCCAGCCTCACAATGCCTTCGACGGCAAATTTACCGAAGTATTGCCACGGATAAGCGTGCAGGAGTCCCACAAGGATCTTCCCTGTAGAATATTCCACACCCCATATGATGACAAGCCAAATGAGACCTCTTAAAATCACATTCCAGTCATGGATAATGTCATGCAGGGGCTCCAAAAATATTGCGCAGCCGTATATAAAAAACATCCACAGGCTGGTATAAGCTTCAAGGGTCATATCCCCCTGAAATAGAGAATAAAATCCGGTCCAGATTATCTCCATGCTCCAGCCCACAACACCATAAATAAAAAATCGTTTAATCATGGTATTATTCTTGTCACATTAACCCATTTTTTATTTATATAAAATGGAATTTTGAAATAGTATTTTTTTCCAGAATTTGTTTCAGAATAAGTTTTTGATTGATCTTCTGAACTTGCAAAACAGAACAGGTATCGGAACAAGAGCATAACCCAGGCCATTGATTTTATCGCCAAAATTCTCTATAATTTTTAGTATAGCTGGTTTTCCGGCTTTAAATCTGAAAATTGCGGCTCATACGGTACAAATAACATTATACATTTACGGTGCATAAGTCAAATTTAGACAGGAGGATGAGTATGTATCTCATTGGAAAAATAAATGTAATATCAGTTCTGCCCGAAAAATTCAAGAGATTAAACGATATTGCATACAATCTATGGTGGTCCTGGAACCCTGAAGCAATCGACCTTTACAGGGAGATCGACCTGGACCTGTGGGAAAAGACAGGGAAAAACCCCGTGCGCTTTTTGCAGGAGGTCAGCCAGAAAAAGCTGCAGATAAAGCTGGACGACGGGGAATATATGAAAAGGCTGGACCATGTGGTTGAGAGCTTTGACGGCTACATGTCAGAAAAAAACACCTGGTTTTCGGAAAACCATCCTGACAGCACAGGCGACAGGGTTGCATATTTTTCGGCGGAATATGGCCTGAACGAGGTTCTGCCCATATACTCCGGCGGCCTTGGAGTTCTGTCCGGCGACCACTGCAAATCCGCCAGCGACCTGGGAATACCTTTTACAGCCATCGGCCTTTTTTACAAGCAGGGATATTTCAGCCAGAGGATCAATGGCGAGGGCTGGCAGGAAACCTGCTTTAACACGCTGAACACCTCACAGCTGCCCATTTTACCGGCACTTGACGGCAACGGCTCGCAGGCGCAGATAAATATCACCTTTGCAGGGCGCACGGTTTATGCGAAGATATGGAAAGTGCAGATAGGCAGAATCAATTTGTTTCTGATGGATACCGATGTTCCGCAGAACAGCCCCTCCGACAGGGATCTGACCTCAAGGCTTTACGGCGGGGATCAGGAAACCCGGATACAGCAGGAAATCTTCCTGGGCATCGGCGGTATACGCGTATTGGAGGCCCTGGGTATTCACGCCACGGTTTACCATATGAACGAAGGCCATTCCGCCTTTATGGGACTGGAATTGATCAGAAAGCTGATAAATGAAAAGCACATAAGTTTTTACGAAGCAAAGCAGCTGGTTTCCAATTCCTCCGTTTTCACCACGCACACTCCAGTCCCCGCGGGCAACGACGCATTCCCCCTCCATATGATGGATAAATACTTCGGAGACTTCTGGGGGCAGCTGGGCCTGAGCAGGTACGACTTTCTTGACCTGGGCCTGAAAAAGCCCGAGGACCAGAACTTTAACATGACCGTACTGGCCCTGACCCTGGCAGGCAGGAAGAACGGGGTAAGCCGGCTTCACGGCGCGGTTTCCCGGAATATATTCGGAGACGTATGGCCCGGGATACCCCAGGATGACGTTCCCATTACCCATGTTACCAACGGAATCCATACCCTTACCTGGCTCTCTCCAAAAATCAAGGACCTGTATGACAAATACCTGCAGCCCGGCTGGAAAAAGTATATCTACAGCGGTTCCACCTTTGAAGGGGTTGAAAACATCCCAGACCAAGAATTGTGGTCAACCCATATGGAATTGAAAAACAAGCTCATAAGCTTTGTAAGAGACAGGCTCAAAGCACAAAAGCTGGCTAACGGCGAGTCAATGGAGGCCGTGAGGCAGGTGGATTCCTTTCTGGACCCTGCGGCACTCACAATCGGCTTTGCCAGACGCTTTGCCACATATAAGAGGGCAAACCTGATCTTCAGGAATCTTGCCAGGATCCAGAAAATATTGAACGATCCCCAAAGGCCGCTGCAGATAATTTTTGCCGGAAAGGCCCATCCGGCCGACGGCCCTGCCCATGAGGTCATAAAAAACATAAATGATATTGCAAGGCAGGAAGGCTTTTACGGCAAGGTGATCCTGCTTGAAAATTACAATATGACCGTGGCCAGAAATCTCGTCCAGGGAGTGGACATCTGGATGAACAACCCCAGAAGGCCTCTTGAAGCCAGTGGAACCAGCGGGCAAAAGGTTTGCATAAACGGCGTCATAAATTTCAGCATTCTGGACGGCTGGTGGTGCGAAGGCTACAATGGCGAAAACGGCTGGGTCATAGGTGATGAAACGGAATTCGACAATGAGAACTCCCAGGACAACATCGACAGCGAATCCATTTATGATACCCTGGAGGAATCGATCATACCCCTGTATTATGAGGTGAATGAAGCAGGCATTCCAACCGGTTGGATACGGATTATGAAAAATTCCATCAAATCCCTGGCCTGGAACTACAGTACGGACCGTATGGTCCAGGAGTATACGGAGAAAATGTACCTTCCGGCCATGAATGGAGCTGCCAGGCTTTCCAGCGACAATTACAATTTAGCCAGAGCCCTCAGCTCTTTTGAAGACCACATGAAAAGGAACTGGCCCCAGGTGCAACTGTTTGCCGAAAAATCCGCAAATGACCTGAAGGACTACAAATCAAACTCGGGACAGGAGATTTACCTGTCAGCATCCGTACAGCTCGGCGCAATCGATCCCTCAAATGTTATTGTTGAGGTTTATTACGGCCTCCTGGAGCACGGAAGGATCACCAACGCCCAGGCAGTTGAGATGCACTGCGATGAAAAAACCGGCGAAAACCTCTACAGATATTCCCTCAACCTGAAAATAGATGACGGCGGCGAATACGCCTATACCTTCAGAGCTACCCCCAGGCATCCCGAGCTTATCAACAGGTTCGACACGGGATTGATACGGTGGGTAGTGTAGAAACAGCCGGTTATATAAATTTTAAATTTGCATTTTAAGTAGTATAATGTTATATTATTAAAATCAAAAATTCATAATTTAATAATATCATAATCATAAAGTCAATTATTGCCGGTTTTCAGCCGGCGGTAGTTGGCTTTAAATATTACTTAAAGTTAAAGGGGGTCAGTGAAATTATGAATTATTTAATACAGCTGGATTATCTTTTAAGGCTTTTTCTGGCAGCAATATGCGGAACGGCTATCGGCTATGAGAGAAAGAACCGGATGAAGGAAGCCGGTATCAGGACGCATTTTATTGTGTCCGTGGGTTCCTCACTTATTATGCTTGTATCCAAATACGGATTCCAGGATCAGATGGGATGGCATAATATAAATCTCGACCCGTCCCGTATCGCCGCACAGGTCGTAACAGGAGTGGGGTTTCTGGGAGCAGGTATTATTTTCATGCAAAGGGAAAGTATAAAGGGCCTGACCACGGCGGCAGGTATCTGGGCCACGGCGGGTATAGGCCTTGCCATAGGTTCCGGGCTTTATTTTGTGGGCATAGTGGCCACTGTCCTTATTATCCTTGGGCAGATCCTGTTTCATGGCAAAATCAAGTGGTTATCCTCTCCAAAAACTGAGCTCTTAATCTTACAAATTGCAAATGAACCCGGAGCGGTTTCCGGCATACAACAATTTTTTAAAGATCAGAAAATCCCTATTTTAAATTTAAAAACAAAAAAGAATAAGGAATCTGCCGAAGTAATCGATTTAAAGGTCGCAATAAGGGTACCGGAACGCTTTGACACTCCTAAACTGGTTTGTGGGCTGCAGGATAATCCTTTTGTCAGATTTGTGGAATTTTAAAAAGGGGTGGAAATCCACCCCTGTATTATTCGTTTTCAGCTACAGCAACCCTGATTTCTGAATCCCGGCTCCTGAGTTGAGTTCTGCTCTTCTCACGCCGTCGTCCCGCTCCACTTGCCGCATTTGTCCCCCCAGCAAACCACGGGATTGTCGTTTAAGGCTATCTGCACGATTTCACAGCAGTTGGAGCAGCCGGAGCATTCCTTGCTGACGGTGGTATAATTGCCGTGGAGCCTGTCAAAGCCTTTGAAGCTGCTTCTGACAGACCCGTTTTCAACTGCCTCCCTTGCCAGTATTGCCACCCCGTAGGCGCCCATCACATCGTAGTGCTCGGGAATGAGTATCTCGGCGCCCAGGGCCTTTTCAAAGGCTTTCACAATTCCCGTGTTGGCCGCAACTCCGCCCTGGAATACTATGGGCGAATCCAATTTCTTACCTTTTGTCAGGTTGGCGAGATAATTTCTCACCAGAGCATCACATAAGCCGCTGATAATATCTTCCCTGGAATATCCCATCTGCTGCTTATGTATCATGTCGCTTTCCGCAAAAACAGCACAACGCCCTGCAATTCTCACAGGATTCCCGGATCTTAACGCATACTCCCCGAAATCCTCGATGGAAATGCCTATTCTGGCGGCCTGACGGTCCAGGAATGACCCCGTGCCTGCCGCGCATACCGTGTTCATGGCAAAATCATGCACAACCCTGTTTTTCAACAAAATTATTTTGGAATCCTGTCCCCCTATTTCAATGATCGTTCTGACGTCGGGAATGGCCTTTTGGGACGCCACCGCGTGAGCCGTTATTTCATTTTTCACCACATCCGCTCCCACTATGGCAGAAGCCAGCTGTCTGCCGCTTCCGGTAGTTCCCACTCCCGCAATGCTGATATTCTTTCCGATCCGCTTTTCAATATCCTTTAAACCTGCCCTTATGGACTCAATGGGTTGTCCTTCCGTACGCAGGTATTGTTTTTCCAGTACCCTGTCCTCATCATCAATAAGGGTAATGTTTGTGCTGACCGATCCCACGTCAATACCCATATAGCATTTTACGCTCATTTGCCTTGTTCTTCCCTTCTCTTTTTAATTTATATAACTACTGTCCCGGAGTAAATCCTGCGCCGGCAGCCTTATCAATCGGAGACCCGCCACCTGAGAGGCGGGGAACTGTACTTACGCTGTCCAATCAGATCCACAAATGCCTCAACTCTTGTATTAAATCCGGCTTCACCGGTCATTTCATCCCTGATTACCGTCATAACAGGTATCTGATAATCTTCCTCCACCGAAGGAAGTATGGCCTGGGAAACTATCTCAGGCATGCAGCCCAGAGGATACAGGTGAATTACCCCGTCATAGCCTTCCATCGCATGGATCACACTGTTCCCGATGGTATGATGGGCATGTCCCCCCACCATCTTGCTCAGATATGCCTTGGAAGCTTTCTCGTGACCGGCCTCTCTTGTCAGATGCAGCCCTTTTCTCAGCATATCGTTCAGAATCCAGCCGCTTACAGTGACTTTCCTCTCCACTTCAACCCCCATATTCCCAAGTATCCTTTCAACCGAAAAATTCGCATAGGGTTCAATAGTGGTATATATCTCGCCTACAATGCCCACTTTCAACGGCCTGGCATTTTCAGCCACAGGGACAGTTTTTAGCCTCTTTTCAGTCTGCTTTATATATTTTAGAATATTCCGTGAGCCTTCCACCTTGAGAACCCCCATCTGAAAATCCCTGTATATCCTGTCAACACTGCCTTTTTCCAGCTGCCGTGCTCTCTTTATCCGCGCCAGCCGTTCCAGATTGTCCAGCTGGACCGCCACATTTTTAGCGGAGTTTATAACCTTCAGTATATTGATATAGTTTGAAGTGCCGCTGACCCGCCTCACCCTGTCCGCCAGCTCTCCAAGCCCTTGTTCCGGCACCTCCAGGGTTATGAGTTCCATTTTTATACCCATATCCGAGGCGGTTTTTTTCAGCATTTCTCCGAAATATCCAAGCTTGCAGGGACCGCAGCCCCCGGTTATGAGCATGGTATCGGCTCCCATTTCATATGCCTGGAGCATATTTCCCACAAACAGCTTAAAGGGCATACAATGTCCCTCTGCCGTGTATTTTGCCCCTAATTCCAGAGTTTTATCACTGTTGAAAGGAGGTATGACGTACTCTGCCCCAAAATCATCCAGAAAGGATTTTGCGGTTATATACGTGTTACCTATGTGAGGAAATGTTATTTTCATACCAAGCCTCCTTTTGTGGTAAAATCCCCATGAGGATTTTTTGAAGCGCCGGCGTTGCACCGGCACTTTTTTATCATATCCACAAAGGCTTCAAGCCTGGTGCAAAACCCGGCCTCAGCCGAATGCTCGTCCAGTACCAGTTTCATAAAAGGAATACTGCTCTCCTGGCGCACTTTTTTCTCCACCAGCTCAACCACAAAACTGTCAACTCCGCAGCCGAAAGAGGTAATTGCCATAATCCCGTCGATGTCTTCATTCTCAATCAGCTGCATAACTCCCCCGTAGGCGCGGGTTCCGTAATCCCAGAACAGCATTTTATCAAGCTCCCTGCACCGTTCCCTGGATTCCATGTAATCCAGCATGTCAAGTGTGACAACACCTATGCCGTATTCTTTGAGTTTTTTGATGAGCTCCATATTTATAAAAGCATCATAGACAGTATAGCAATGTCCCAATACTGCTACCGTCGTGCTGGTGCTGCGTTTCTGGATGACCCTTAAAGGCATGGACCCTATCTCCTGTTTGAATTCGTCGGTCAGAACTCCTGATTTCAGGACTTTCCTTTCATCCCTGTAGGCCTCCAGTGCATTTTTGTACGCATTCCTGATCCTGGCTTTGTCGTCAGTAATGAATTCCCCTGTATACAAGGCTGCCAGCCAGGAATTTTTATCCGATTCCCTCAGATTTATTTCGGTATCTATTATCCTGGGCATCACTTTTACCAGGTTTCTTACCATATCCTGGACTCCGGCCACTTCCGGACAGATATACTGCTTTCTGGATATGCTTGTAAATCTGGGAAGAAAAATAAAATCCACCTTTCCGATCAGGTTTATCACATGCCCGAAATATGCTTTTATGGGGATACAGGCTTCTGAAACACAGCTATTGGTCCCGTCCTCAATAATATTTTTATTGGTCTTGTCCGAAATGACCACTTCTGCGCCCAGCTCATTAAAAAATGCCTCCCACAGCGTCGAAAATTTATAAAAATATAAACCTCTCGGTATTCCAACTTTAATCATCAGCACCTCCACAGCGTCATAGATTGCGCACAGAAACAACAAAAATAAAAAAGCCACGTCTGTGGCTTTTCTCAGGTACCTGAAGGTTTTTATGAGTTTGATTTATCCAGGTACCTTTACCACATCTCTATATGATTATTGACGTGGTTTTATAGGAGTATACCAGTATTATACTTCCAATAAATTATTTTACCCGGGCGCTGCCGATTATTTTTTTGAAATACCCTTCCCCTACTGCTTTGCAGAATATCAGCTGAAGGAGGACGTACAACAGTGCTACTTTGGCGCTGACACGCCAGAACTCCCCATAAAGATCATTTCCTCCCATTATGGATTGGATTATCAGCATAAGGCAGGCTCCCAGAAACAGTCCGAAAACCAGCGGAACAATAAAAATGAAACCGTTCTGTACTCCCAGATATTTTCTGAATTCCCTTCTGGTCATTCCCAGCTTCCTCAATTGGGAATATTTTTGAGCCATTTTGTCTATTCCCTCGAACTGCCGGAACAGCAATATCAATATTGAAGCCGAGAAAAACAGCAGGCTTATGAAATTTGTTACGAATACAAAAGTGGAATAAAGCCTTTTCATCAGCACATAGCCAGAATAATTCCCCGCTATGGTAAAATGCTGTAAAAGAGGATTGTCTCCGGCTCTCAATTCCTCCAGCCTTTCAAAGACAACTCCGGTTTTTCTCCAGTCGTCCACCCTGATATCATGTATTATTCCGTTTGACCCGCCGCCTGCGGCCAGTTCCGCGTATGTCCCGTCCCCAAGCACCAGTATGATTCTGTTGCCTATTACAATTTCGTTTCTGAAATTTTTGTTGATAATCGTACCCGTTATCTGTATTTTCTTTCTGACTGTGCCATTGAATATTTCAATACTGCCCAGGCCGATTTCTCCTGGTGCAAGCAAAGGGTCCGACACCAGTATTTCAGCCTGGTTCTCCCCCAGCTCCGCCCTGTCGCCCAGCATTTGTGCCAGAGTGGACGAACTGACGGCACATATGGGCAGCCCCTGATTTTCCGGTTTGTCGGACCGTGTGACAAAGGTGCAGTCATATTTCAGATGTTCTTGTAGCCCTGCGCCGCTTTGCCTCACCAGTCCGTCAACCATCCCCTGTTCAAAGCTGTTTACTCCCATTGCCTCCACATAGGTAATGCCGGGCCTTGAAAAAGAATCCGCTATTTTATCTGAAATGCTGAGCAGCGCAAAAGTAGAGGCGGAACACAGCAGGATCATTCCGCTGAGCAGGCTGAGTATGAACAGCACTTTTGTATTTTTTGCGGAAGTGTATTTCAGCTCCGACAGGCTCAGAAGACTCCTTGTATAGAGCTTTTTACTCCTTCCCGCAATGCCCGAAAAAACTCCTGTTATATTTGCCGCGACAAGATATATACCCGCCATACCAATCAAAATAGCCAGCACTACCGGAATCCTCTTCATTGCCACATCCCTTGATACTGCCGCCGCTATTGAAACAGCGGTAAATGCGAGCATCATCAAAAATCCCAGTATTGCCGGGCCGCTATGGTTCCTCACCGAATATTCCGACTCCCTGTCCGCCGTAATGAGCTCCCTTATATTCATTTTTTTACGTGAAATAACTGTAAGCAGCAGATTGACCAGATACACCACGGCAAAAATCAGCACCGTGAGAATAAAGCTCCTGTGGTCCAGCACAAAATGCGCGTCCTCCGCTTCTATAATCTTTATATTTATTAAGAAAAACAGCCTGGAAAATATGGTGCCCAGCAGTATTCCAGCCGCTATGGACGCAACTGCAATAAGACTGTCCTCCATGATTATCAGCCCCGTAATGTCTTTATAGGACATCCCCATAGTCATATACAGCCCGAATTCCCTGGACCTGCTCTTATTTTTGCTGCTGCTTATATAACTGATAAAGCCCACGGAAAATACCGAAAGGATTACCACCATTATTGTAAAAACATATTCGGCCCCCATTCCCGCGTTATTCATGAAGCTGTCTAT
>JAEWSZ010000156.1 GCA_023397905.1 Bacillota bacterium
CCTTGCAATAAGAAAGACGCCGATGAGCTTTGCAGCTTCCTCTATAATACCAACCATAAAGGCGGTCATAAATGTCAGTTCATGTATAAAAATAGGCTCCAGCAGTGACGCCGCGATTGTGCCCAGCGCCCCTCCGTAAAAAAAGCACATGGCTGTAGCCGGCATATTTACACTGAAGCTCTCCCTGCCTTCATAAAAAAAGGAAACAAAAGCTACGGGAACCAGAAAATTCCCAAGGAGCACCACACTTGGAAACAGGTTTATGTTGCCTGTCAGCAGCAGTGTAAAAATGGTTGCCGCATATATTATAAAACCGATCAGCAGCACGCGGAGCCAATATCTACGTTTTATGTTAACATCCATATAAATCACCCGAAGATTTATTTTAATAAAGACCAATTACAATATTATGATTGCCCTTTATCGGCAATAAATCCTTGGAAATAACTATCTGTTTGTTTCAATAAGCCTGTGCTTTATGTCCCACAGCTTTTGGGACAGGTCCACATAATAGTTGTGCGGATTTTCAAAACGCTTGACCTCATCCCACAGTAAATCTATCTGCTCTGTGCAATAGTCCCTCATTGACCGTATGGAAGGCTGTTCATAAACTTTTCGGCCCTTTAAAAATATTGGCGCCAGAAGTTCTTTCGCAGTAAAATCAGTAATCGTCTTGCGCTTCCAGGTGGCCTCGGGATCAAAAATTTCCAGCGGCTTCGACTCGTCCACCACTTCGTCATGGACGCACAGCAAATCTGCAAAAGCCTTTCCCGAATCGTTTTCAAACAGGCGGTACACCTTTTTGAAATGCGGATTTGTAATCTTGGAAGGATTTTCACTTATTTTTATTTTAGGTATGAGTTCACCCTTGTCATTTTCCACGGCACAAAGCTTGTAGACCCCGCCGAAAACAGGTTCGCTCCTGGAGGTTATCAGCCTCTCTCCCACACCGAAAATGTCAATGCAGGCGCCCTGTGAAATCAAATCGGTTATCAGATATTCGTCCAGCGCATTTGAAGCGACAATCTTACACTGGTGCAGGCCGGCGTCGTCAAGCATTCTCCGCGCCTTTTTGGATAAATAGGTCATATCACCGCTGTCAAGCCTTATGGCGCATTCTGTTATGCCCTGTGGCAGCAGCACTTCCCTGAAAGCCCGGATTGCGTTGGGCACGCCGCTCTTAAGCACATTATAGGTATCCACCAGAAGTGTGACATTGTGGGGATATATCTCGCAATATGCCCTGAAAGCGTCAAGCTCACTGTCAAACATCTGTATCCAGGAGTGCGCCATAGTCCCGCCGGCAGGTACATTGTACTCCTTTTCCGACAGCACGCAGGCGGTGCCGCTGCAACCGGCAATATATGCCGCTCTTGCCCCCAGGACCGCGCCATCGGCTCCCTGCGCCCTTCTTGAGCCAAATTCCAGCACAGTTCTTCCCTTTGCGGCGCGCACGATCCTGTTTGCCTTGGTTGCAATCAACGACTGGTGGTTCAGGGTGAGCAGCACAAAGGTCTCAATGAGCTGTGCTTCAATTGCCAGCGCTCTCACCGTCATAAGCGGCTCATTCGGGAAAACCGGAGTACCCTCCGGCACGGCATATATATCCCCTGAAAACCTGAAATTTGCAAGATATCGGAGAAATCCCTCTGAAAACAGCCCCTTGGCTCTCAGAAAAGCTATTTCGTCCTCGTTGAAGCTGAGGCTTTCTATATAGTCTATTATCTGTTCCAGACCGGCGGCTACGGCAAATCCGCCCTGGTCCGGGACTCTCCTGAAAAACACGTCAAAATACGTTATTATGTCCTGATATCCCTTTTCAAAATAACCGTTTCCCATGGTAAGTTCATAAAAATCGCATAAAAGTGCATATCTGTTTTGCTCCATTGATTTCAGCTCCTGTTCGGCTTATATATTAAATTAAATAAAAATATCAGCGGTTTATAACTTTTATTTGCATTCCGGACATCACATCCAGGGCCTTTTCATTGAGGCTCTCATCATTGCTGGCCGTACATGCGGCATCCACTATGATCTCGGCCTCCGGAAGGGCGGCCTTTGCCAGGACGGCATTGGATATTACGCATATGTTGGACACGACGCCCACCAGCTCAACCAATCCGTATCCTTCTTCCGCAAGATATCCGGCCAGCTCCATGGAGCCAAAAGCGGGTTTTTCAAATGTTCTTGTGGTTTCATCGCAGTGTCCGGCCACGCCTCCGTATAAATTCCACCCGTCACTGTTTTTTATGCAATGGGGAACAGGCAGGTTCTTTCCCTCCCGTGTCTCCAGGTAATTGTCATAATGTGTATCAAAGGTGAATACCACAGCATCCCCATTTTTCTTATATTGCTCTATTTTATGCAGAATAGCCTTTTCAAGCCCTGCCGCTTTATGAAATCCCAGGCTTCCGCTCACAAAATCCTTCTGATAATCTACAACAACCAGCACTTTTTTCATAAAACCGCTCCTTTCGCAGATCAAAGCCATACTTTCCACAATTCTGATAATACTTCTCCCTACTATTTTACTACTAAAACGGCATAAAAAAAGAGGTTGCTGCAAAATAAAGAAAATTCAATATGTGAAGGCACAATTATAGCCGGTCCTCACTTGCCATCCACAGCCAATGGGAAGCACCCGGTACACCGTGTATCAATAACTTCGCTTAGTGTAGTATTTGAATTATCTGTAATGGCTCAGCCCTGGCATTTTAGCTGTCGCTCGCATTCGCCGTCCGGGCTCATAGTTCGCTAAAACAGACCTCCTGTCTGTTTTACAGCTAAAATACCAATTCTTCGCCAACAGATAAAATCAAATCCTATAATGCGCTCATTTATTGATGCACGATATACCTTACGGTGCTTCCCATTGACAGGAGTTGTACCTGCGGACCGGCACACAAAAGAGTTCTTCACATACATTGCATTTTCTTCACTTTGCAATACCCCGTATTCGCGGGCTTTATAATTAAAGGTTCCTTATCAGGGACTGCGCTATCAGCTCCCTGGATCTTTCAAGCACATCCCTTTCTGTAGCCTCCGCTTCCAGAAAAATGTTCCTGGCCTTGTCCAGAAGCGTTACATCATTGGAAAAATAAAACTTGCCTAAAATATTTCTGGCCATATCAACCAGACTTACCAGTTTCTCCGCATTTTCCGGTATCGCGGCATCATGGTCCATATACCCGTTGGCAATGAGATAGTTCAGCCTGTATAGCAGCCCCTGCTTGTTCTGTCTTATGATTTCCAGCCCATGGTACACGCCGAAGGACCTTCCGAAAAAATCATCATTCCTGAACCCGCTTAACAGTAACTGGTGCAGGTCTTCATAATAGGCTTTGTATATGGAAAGTCCCAGCCTTCTGGTAGTACCTAGCCCCTTTATGGGAACGACATTTTCTTTTGCAATACTTTCTGCAGACGGAGTTTTATTTACAACCTCCCCGCCTTTTAACATCATACAAACATTGTCATAAATGTATTTCAGTTTCAGAGACCTGCCAAAGTTTTTGGGATAGAATACGCAGCCTGTGGTAATTTCCAGGGGGCCGAAGGCGTTGTTGAAATCCTTGCGCATGATATCCAGCCCGGAATAATAGGCTTCTTCAACAACAGAAAACTTAAATGTGTGCAGCCCCCATCTCATCTCGTCTATGCCCACATCTGTGGCATAGAATTCATTGAGCCCGTCGTCATAGCCAAGGATCATCATTGGATGGTTATGATGTTTTTCATGGTATTCCTCTCCTCCCGGCACAAAATACCTGTCTGTCCGGATCATAACATACCCTCCGCTGTTGACTTCATCTATTATGGTTGATATGATATTCTCCTTTTTCAGAATTTCCCGCTGCTCCAGCACCTCGTCATAATAGGTCTGATGTTCCGTACCGTAAATGTTGTAATAGCCTATTATAAAATCCTCGTACATCTGTATTCTTATAAACCGTTCTATCACCCAGGGACTGAACCGTTCATATGCTCCCACTATGGCCATTTTGTAGAAATTACCGCACTCCGTGTCCAATCCGTTATCAAAGTTGTAAGGCAATAACTTTTTCATTTCATACACTCCGTTTCATTAAATATTTAAAGCTTCAAGGCAGCTCACCAGCAGCCTGTAATATTCCAGTTCCAGTTCATAAATGGCGCTCAGCCTGCCAGCCGCTTCGTTTATTTTTCCGGCATTATAAGCATGGGCATATATGGATTTTGCCAAAACTCTTCTCATGCCTGCCCAGTTATCGATGATCTCTTTCAACCGCTCATTTATATCCATGTGCTCCGGACCCAATAAGTGGTTTACTTTATACCGCTCGGCTTCTTTTGCATTGAGGACTGCATTCAGCACTCCGATCAATTTTTCACCGTCCTCAAAGAACACATCTTCATGGCCGCAGATTTCTCCAAGCTGTCGGTTGAATGCGTGCAGGCATTCAATTCCGTTATATATAATGTCTTTTCCTTCAAGCACATTTTGCCTGAAAATCCGCAAGTGACGGTTTTCATCCTTGGGCTCTCCATGGCCGCGTGCCCCGGGATAAAATATATTAACGGCGGGCTGCCGGACTTGCCCATACAGGTCCCGGGCATAGCCCCTGCTCATATTGAACATGTCTTCGAAACCAATGGCACGTTTTTCATAGGACAGGCTGTCCCTGTAGCTGTGTTCTATAACATGAAAAATTTTATTCCTCTCATCAAAGCCGTATATGAGGATAGTATGTGGCCAATGCTGTTTCCTGAATAAATCCGTTCTGATGGATTCATAAAAGCAGTCCACCCACACTACGACCGGCTTTTTTTCTGTCAGAGCGGTGATTATATCTTTTAAAATTTCTCCTCTGAAATCCCTTGTTTCAACATAAACCCCCTCCTCCTCCAACACACGGCTCACAGGAGACAAGGACCGGTATTCCACACCAAGGCAAATATCCGCCCTTTCAGCATTTTCTGAATATACCGGAACATCATTTGCCAGATAGGGCAGGATACTCTTTCCAAAATGGTTTATAACCGGGAAGAAGGAATTATAAAAACAGCTCCTGTAAAACATCTCGTTGAAGGGTTCAATGTTTTCAATCAATTGAATGGCTTCCTGCCTATCCGTTCCGCCGGGCTTTTCCCTCACTACCATTCCGCCATTTGCGGCTTGCCGCTCCTTACTGCCGTTGCTTCCGTCCGCCATGCCGGAATTGCGGCTGTCTAAAAGCAGTGCCAGCTGTTCTATTGTTTTATATTCATAAAGTTCCTCCGAACTTAAGGCAATATTGCATTTTTCCCCATAGGTTTCCACCTTTATGGCAACCAGGGAATTGCCTCCCAGCTCAAAGAAATCGTCGTATATGTTTATTTCTTCAAAGCCAAGGGCTTCTCCCCATATGCCGCCCAGCAGCATTTCCATTTCACTGTAAGTCCCGGAAGCCCTGCCTTTAAGAACGACCTGTCTGTATTCCATTTTCCCATCTGCTCCGGCAACCCTCATTGCGGCTGTATAATCTGTATAATTTATGTTATCTGCATTTTTTACATTATCTGTATTCTTTATATTATCATCACCGCTTGTGTTACCTTCGTTATGCGTATTGCCTGTGTTATACGCATTGACCATATTTGCCTTGCTGACCTGTCCGGCCGCCCGGTCGGGCTTCACCCAGTGACGTTCCGCTGAAAACGGATAGGCTGGAAGGCTCACTTTATAGTACTTTGAACCGCTGTATAATTTATCCCAGCCTATATCGGCCCCGCCCGTATAGAACCTGCCCAGCCTCTCCAGTTCCCTGTTGAATATGGAAATATCTTTTTCGTCCAGAAGCCCGCCGACCAGGGAACTTGCCTCAAGGCTCAGCATTCTGGCCTCTTCCAGTGTGATTTCACCCGCTTCCCTCTTTTGCTTCGAAGGTGAAACTATCCTGCTCTCTCCAAAAAATATTCCGGCAGCTTGGGTATTTTCCGGACCTTTTTCCCTGATGAGCGCCATTTTATATTTTAAATCCTCCATACTTTCCGCCACTAAGGCCAGTCTGACATTGTAATGCCCCCTGCCCGTATTTGCCGTGTAGCAAATGCTTTCCAGAGTTTCAAGCCTCTCCCGGTCAAGGTAACCGCAATACCTTTCTGCCAGGGCTTTCAGCGCAGATAAGCTTTTGGCGGAAAAGACCATGATTCCCTTTCTTCCGTCCTCCGTCTGCCCGGTCCCATATACTTTTTCAGGTATTTTTCCAGGTACCGCCGCAGGTAATTTTACCGGCACCTCTGCATCAGTTCCGCAGTACTCCTCCAGCACCAGGTGACAGTTTGTCCCGCTCAATCCAAAGGAGCTTATACCGCATCTTCTGGGAGAACCATTTGTTTCCCAACTTCGGAGCCTGTCATTTACGTACACCGGTGAATTTTCAAAGGATATTTTTCTGTTGGGATCTCTGAAATGCAAAGTGGGAGGCAGCTCCCTGTTTTTCAAGGACAATACTCCCTTTATGAGAGAGACTATTCCCGAGGCATTGTCCAGGTGCCCTATATTTGTCTTTACCGATGCCACGGTGCAGAACTGCTTCTTTTGCGTATAGTGCTCAAAAGCCTTGCTTATGCCGGCTACTTCAATAGGATCACCCAATTTCGTACCGGTTCCGTGAGTTTCTATATAGGTTACGGTCTCAGGATCTATGGAGGCGGCCTTCCACGCGCTTATTATTACCTCCTCCTGCGCCGCCATATTGGGGGCGGTAATGCCCACAGAAGCTCCGTCCTGGTTTATTGCGCTCCCCTTTATGACCGCATGGATATTATCTCCGTCCTCAACCGCTTTGTTCAAAAGCTTCAGCAGAACTACTCCTCCGCCTTCTCCAAAGCCTATTCCGTCGGAAGCATCGTCAAAGGTCCTTGACCGAGAGCCGTTGGAGGCAATACCCAGATTTCCCTGTTCTCCGCTGTTTCTTTCGGGAATGATGGAAAGTTTGCAGCCTCCCGCCAATGCCGTTTCGCATTCCCCGTTTCTCAGGGAACCGCATGCCATATGCACTGCCACAAGGGCCGAGGAACATGCCGTATCCACTGTAACGCTGGGTCCCTTTAAATCCAGGATATAGGATATGCGGCTTCCGATAATGGACCTTATATTTCCCGATACCGCAGTCTCGTCATTTGCACTGGAAACTGTCTTCCCGTAGTTTTTGTATTCTACTCCGAAATCTGTGCTGTGTCCCACAAAAACTCCCGTCTTGCTGCCCGTGAGCTTTTTGCCCCCGTATCCTGCATCTTCCATGGCCTCCCAGGCGGTCTCCAGGAAAAATCTCTGGTGCGGGTCCATCAAATCCGCTTCCCTGGGTGAAATATTGAAAAAATGGCAGTCGAAGCCGTCGATGCGGTCCAGGAATGCGGCATCGAAATATTCTGTTTCACCCCTGTGCATGCCGGAATTTATCAGAGCCTCCACATAGACGTCACAATCGTTTTTTCTTTGCTCCGGGAGCTTGCGTATAAAATCCGTCCCGGCCTTCAGCCCCTCCCAGAATTCGTCCGGATTGCCTGCGGAACCAAATCTGCCCGCCATACCTATGATTGCAATGTCTGTTTTTGCAATATCTGTATTTCGGGGCTCTTGTCCCACAATGATCTCCCTGGGGTTTTTTCCGGCTGGCTCCCGCGTTTCCTCTTCAATTTCCCCACCTTTTCCGGCTGTGCCCTCCTGCCGCTGTCCGTCTATCATGCCGGCCAGCTTTGCTATGGTGGGATGTGCGAAAACGTCCGTCACGCTTACTTTTCCCGGATAGGCCCGGTCCAGTTCCCCGTGCATTTTTATCAATGTCAGGGAATTTCCGCCCAACTCGAAAAAGTTATCCTCCACTCCCACCAGTTCGCGCTTCAGTACCCTCTGCCATATTCCGGACAGTAGCTTTTCGCTGTCCGACACGGCGCTTTTGTATTCCGTTCCCAGCTTTGGCCTGCTGCTTCCTGGCTCCGGCAAGGCTTTTCTGTCTATCTTCCCATTTGGAGTGAAAGGCAGTTTTTCCATATGTACAAATATCTCAGGCACCATGTATTCCGGAAGGCTTCCGGAAAGATGGCTTCTGATATCCGATACTGGTATTTCGGCGGCTGAGGAATAGTACCCCGCAAGATATTTATTGCCGGCTTCATCGGCTTTTGCAACCACCACACACTCTCTGACACCCTGAATGCCCGCAAAATGTTTCTCTATTTCTTCCGGCTCAATCCTGTACCCCCTTATTTTTACCTGCTGGTCCATTCTTCCAAGGCATTCGATTTTGCCATTTGCAAGCCACCTGGCCATATCGCCTGTCCTGTACATCTTTCTGCCCTCATAAAATGGGTCCGGAACAAATTTTTCGTCTGTGAGCTCCGGCCTATGCAAATATCCCCTCGCCAGCCCATCTCCCGCAATATGCAGTTCACCCGGTACTCCGGCGGGCACCGGCCTGCCGTCTCCGTCAAGTATATATATCCTGGTATTGGCGATAGGACCTCCTATATCTATTTCCGTGGAATCAGTCAGTTCCCCTACCGCAGACCATACCGTCGTCTCAGTGGGTCCGTACATGTTGTATATTCTGGCTCCGGTGAGCTTTTTAAGCTCTGTGAGCAGCTTTTGCGGAAAGGCCTCTCCTCCCACCATGACCGCCTTTAATTTTTGCAGGCCCGGCAGCCCGTTCATTCCGCTTATGAGAAGCTGAAGCCTTGAAGGGGTTATTTGAAGCATATCGACCCCGTTGTCTGCAATTAAGCTGTTAAGCAGCCTGGAATCCCTTTGCCGGGCTTCGTCGGCTATGACTATTTTCATCCCTACAGCCAGCGGCAGAAGTGCTTCCAGTACAAATATGTCGAAGGACACCGTTGTAAGGCAGAGAATAGTATCAGAGGCATTGAAATCTATAGCCGCCGTAATCCCCTTTATAAAGTTTATTACAGACCTGTGCTCCAGCATCACCCCCTTGGGCTTTCCGGTGGAACCGGAGGTATATATCACATATGCAAGGCTGTGTGAGTCGTTGATTGCCACCGGAGCTTCACCCTGAAAATCGAAAATGCTCTCGTCGTCCATGTCCATAAACTCGCATTCAGGTGGCCTTTCTCCTTCCTCCAGCCTTTCATAAAACCTCTTTTGCGATAAAAGTATGCGCGTACCGCTGTCCTCCAGCATATAGCTTATCCTGTCAGCCGGGTATTCAGGGTCCAGCGGCAGATACGCCCCGCCCGCCTTCAATATTCCCAGTATGCCTGTTATCAGATTAAAGGAGCGCTCAACCATCAAGCCCACGATGCTGTCTTTCGTCACACCCCTTGCAGCAAGGGTACGCGCCAGTCCTCCGGCTCTTCTGTCCAGTTCTGCGTAGGTGAGCTGCCTGTCTTTATATACCAGCGCCACCGCCTGGGGACTGGTTCCCGCCCGTTCTTCAAAAAGCCGGTGGATCATGGCATTTTCCCTGTATTCCATCCCTGTGCAGTTAAAATCCTCGATAAGCTGTTTCCTCTCCTGCGGTGAAAGCATATCTATCCCGCCTATGGACGCAGAAGAGGCTCTTGTAACATATTCCGCAATATTTACAAAATGGGAGCCGAGCCTTTCAATGGTTTCCCTTTTAAATAATCCTGTGCAGTAGTTAAACTCCAATTCGATTCCGTTTCTGCTCTCAGTGGCTGTTATGGTAATGTCAAACTGGGCCACCTTCTTCTTGTAATCAAAATAGGATATCTCTGTTTCGCCGGCTTTTATATCCGCAATATTTATATTCTGAAGAATAAACATGGCGTCAAAGACAGGATTTCTGCCCGGGTCCCTGGGTATGTTCATGTCCTCCACCAGCTTTTCAAAGGGATAATCCTGATTGTCAAAGGCTTTAAGCGCATCAGCGCCGACTTCCCGCAAAAACTCAACAAAAGATTTGCGGGAATCAATATGGCTTCTTAAAGCAACCGTATTTATAAAAACTCCGATGATGTTATTTATATCCGCATGCCTTCTGCCCGCAGTGGATGTCCCTATGACACTGTCCTTCTGCCCGGTGTATTTATAGATAAGTATATAATAGACCGCAAGCAGCACAGAAAATAATGTCACCCTGTTTTCACGGGCCAGTCCGTTCAGCCTTTGGGTCAGTCCGGCGTCCAGCCGTATTTTTATTGAATCGCCTTCAAAGCTGAATTTCTGGGGTCTCGGGTAATCCAGCGGAAGATTCAGCACCGGCAGTTCCCCTTCCAGCTGCTTAAGCCAGTATTCCTTCTGGGCCTGTATTGCCCCGCCGGACAGCACTTTTTCATTCCAGGCCGCATAGTCCCTGTAATTCTTTTCAGGCCGAGGAATGCTCTTCCCTGCATAAAAAGCATTTATCTCCCTTACCAGTATGGCTACCGAAATCCCATCGGAGATAATGTGATGCATATCAATTATCACATAAAATACGGGCTTTTCATCAGGCTGCAGCAGCTTTACGATTTTAAGCCTGAACAGGGGGAAGGTTTCCAGATCATAAGGGCGGATAAATTCACTTACCACCCGGTCCATATCAGTTTCCTTTCCGGACAGTTCCTCATAATCCGCTATGAGTTCAGCTGCTCTGTGAACTATCTGGACAGGCTGCTCATCAATTATTCCGAAAGATGTTCGCAGTGATTCATGCCTCAGGACCAGCTGCCTGAAAATATCCAGGAACCTTTCCTTGTCAAAGCTTCCCCGGATTTTCAACACCTGTGTCAAATTATAGGCAGTACTCTTCCTGTCGATCTTATTTAATATAAACATCCTTTTCTGCGCCGCCGAAAGCGGGTAATACTGCCGTTCTTCAACATCCGGGATGGGCTCATGGAGAATATCCTCAGCGCTTCTTTCCAGGAGCAGCGATATAATATCCTCTTTTCTTTCTTCCAGCTGCTTCAGCAAATCCTCCGTTACCGCCCCTTTTGGAGCTTTGCAGCGAAGGGCTCCGCTGCCGTCCACCCACAGCTTTATATTTGCTCTGTCAAGCTCCCCCACAAAATCAGCTAAAGACTCTCCCCTGTTCTGTTCTCTTCCTGTCATGCCGCTCCCACCTTTACCATGCCCCAGGCCTTATACCTTAGGCACTATAATTGTATTTCCTCAAATTCCACATCTTCGTCTCTCTGCAAATCCTCTCTGAATATCCGGGCCAGCTTTTCCACAGTGGGATTTTCAAAAAGGCACTGGAGGGTTATATTTTTATGAAATTCCCTGTCCAGTTTTGATATAAATTCCACCGCCAGCAGGGAATGTCCGCCCAATTCGAAAAAGTCCTGATCTATCCCTACCCTTTCAAATCCCAGCACATCCCGGCATATGGCCGCTATTATTTCCTCGGTCCGGTCCCTGGCTCCTAAATAAGTTCCCTGATACTCCATGGCAAGCTCCTCCGGCAATGGAGCCTTCCGCCTGGCAGCGGCTCTTTCTTCTGCCATTGAATTAAGTTCACCGCTCAATCTGAACGGCAAATGTCCGGCTTCCGATAAAATATTGCCGTCAAAATTCATTTCTCCCACGATGACTCTCGAAATATTTTTTTGAAGCAGTTCGTCCAAAGCGGCCATTGCCTTTTGAGCCGGAAGCATTTTAAACATGAGTTTATTCTCATCCATAATATTTTTCAGGCTCTCATTTTCCCATACAGGCCAGTTCAAGGCCAGCGTCCTTCCCATTTTCGCGGCTCTTTTGGCCGCGAAGGAATCCAGGTATGAATTTGCCGCGGTATAGCTGCAGGAGCCCACTCCTCCAGTAAGCGTTATCCCCGAGGAATACATTATGAAAAAGTCGGGCCTGTCCTGCCTGGTAAGCCTGTCAAGAAGCCATGTGCCCCGGACCTTCGGCAGCAATACCTCCCGGAAACTCTCTTCGGTCTCTTCCCTGATTGGTATTCCGCTGCTGCCAACCCCCACGGCGGCGCAGTGTATTATGCCGTTGATCCTGCCGAATTTGTTTCTGAGTACAGTTAAAAGTTTTTCAAGCTCCTTTTCCGAAGTTATATCACAGCTGTAGCACTCCGCTTCTGCACCCCAATTCTCCAGGTGGCGTACAGCCTCTATCACATCGCATATCTTATTGCCGCTATTTGCCTTGAGGACTTGGTCCCAGTCTCTTTTGCCAGGTATTGGCCTCCTGCCCACCAGAGCCAGCTTTACCTTTCCTTTTGACGCCAGGTATTTTGCCGCTTCAAGGCCCAGCCTTCCCGTACCTCCGGTGATCAGGTAAACGCCTCCGGTTTTTATTTCAGTTTCATAATCGGCCAGGCAACCGGTATCCACCCTTCTGATCACATCCGCATATCTCACATTATTGCGGTAGGCGGCCTGATAGTCTTCTCCTCCCGACTCCAGTTCCTCCACCAGCCGGCCTGCGCCGGTTTTTTCATCCATGTCCACCAGCCTGCACCTGATATTTTGATATTCCAGCCCTATTGATTTGCCTATTCCCAACACAATTGCATTCCCGGGATTGATCCGGCTTTCCCGGCCCGTGACTTCATTTACATTGTCACAGACGACGACCAGTTCGATTTTATCCTTCAAAATACTGCCCAGAGACTTTGTCAGGTGCAGAAGTCCAATTGCCCCGGAAACCTGGCTGTCCTGAGTTTCTTCCATAAAATTTGTTTTGTTTCCTCCCGCCATTGACAGATAGACAACCATATGGATCCCCTTGTGCTCGATATGCCTGCAAAGGCTGTCATAGTCCCGGGCCTGTGTACCTACAGTATAGCAGCTCCCTGTTTCTTCAAATCCGCCGCCTTTTACAGCCGTGGTCAGAGTTTTTACCCTGCTTTCCAGTCCGGTTATGAGCTCTTCATATATATCAATTTCATGACTGTCTGAAACCACCAGGACATTTTTCTGCGAAAGGCCGCCTTTCCTTTCACCCAGCTCCTTTTTGTCCCAGCTCAGGCCGTAATACAGGTTTCCTTCCGCGTTACCCTGACCCTTCGCCTGGACAGGCAGGTCAAACCAGCATCTCTTTCTCATAAACGGATATGCCGGCGCATTTAACCTGCCCGGCTTTTCTCCGCTGTAAAAGTTTTCCCAGTTTATATCTGCGCCCTTGACATACAGCTGGCAAATTTCATATAAAATTTCCCGGTCCCGCTTCCCGCTGTTCAAAAAAGCCCCGGCCTTTGCAGCCGCCATCTGGTTGTAATCCTGTTTCTCCCGGCTTGTTCCCATACTCAGGGCGGCAGTATGGCCCGGCTGCTGCCGGGGGCATTCTCCGTAAAAAGTGCCGGGAGCCTCATAGGTTCCTTCTATAAGTCCTCTCAGCCCGCTCAGCTTTTCTGCGAGGCTTTCCCCGGGTTCCAGAACCGCAGCCGCCCTGAAGGCATAATGCCCTCTTCCGGTATTCAGCGTATAACACAGGTCCTCATGATTCACACGATCTCCCAAAGCTCCAGAGCCTTCACTTTCGGCGTTGCCGGCCCTTTCCCCATATTTCTCCGAATATGCCCCTATAAGTTCGAGAAGGGATTCTTTTGTTGCGGCAGATATGGCCATGACATTCAGCTTTTCCCCGTCTTCTCTTTCGGCCTGTTTTTGCACCGGAGCCTCTTCCATAACTATATGGCAATTGGTACCGCTCATGCCAAAGGAGCTGACTCCGCATCTTCTGGGAGATCCGTCGGTTTCCCATTTACGGCTCCTGTCATTGACGTAAACCGGAGAGCCGATAAAATCTATGGCTCCGTTGGGAGTCCTGAAATGGAGAGAAGGAGGTAGCTCCCGGTTTTTCAGGGCAAGCGCCGCCTTTACAATTCCCACTATGCCGGCGGCATTGTCCAGATGCCCGAGATTGGATTTTACAGAGCTGACGGCGCAAAACTGGTTCCTGGAGGTGTATTTTCTGAAAGCCTTGCGTATACCGTCTATTTCTATGGGATCTCCAAGCTTTGTACCCGTTCCGTGGGCCTCTATGTAACCCATGGTCTCAGGGTCTATACCGGCATTCTCCCACGCACGGCTTATGACCTCTGCCTGGGCTGCCGGATTTGGCGCTGTTATCCCGTTTGAAGCCCCGTCCTGGTTGACGGAGCTGCCCTTTATAACCGCATAAATTGGATCCCTGTCCTCTATGGCTTTTTTCAGAGGCTTCAGCAATATGGCCGCGACTCCCTCGCCTTTTGCGGTGCCGTCAGAATTGTCATCAAAAGTCTTTGTCCTTGAATCCCCCGATTCTATCCCCATCTGAAATTCATTCTTAAGAGAAGCCGGCCATATTTTCACGCCTCCCGCCACCGCCATGTCACATTCCCCGCTTTTTATGCCGGCACAGGCGTAATGCACTGCGGCCAGAGATGAGGAACAAGCGGTATTCACAAGGATACCAGGGCCTTTTAAATCCAGGATATAGGATATCCTTCCCGCAATTACCGAAGTCAGGTTGCCCGCAACGGCCACAGCATAGGACTCGGGCATTGTATCGGCTATGGCTCTCCCATATTCCGATTCCCCTGCAAAGCCTACATATACCCCTGTTCTTGTACCTTTTAGCCTGTCCCCGCCATATCCCCCATCCTCAATGGCTCTCCAGACGGTCTGAAGGAACAGTCTCTGGTTGGGGTCCATCAGACCGGCCTCTTTTGGAGTTATTCCAAAAAAGTTGCAGTCGAATTTATCTATTTCATCCAGATATGCAAGCTCTTCATACCGGGGCTTATCCACTCCCGGTTTTCTGACTCTCACAAAGGCATCCGCATCTGGCTTTCTGCCCTCTGGCATTTCTCTGACACAATCCACCCTGTTTTTAATATTATCCCAGAATTCACCGGTATTTCCGGCCAGAGGTAGATTTACCGAAATCCCTATAATGGCTATATACCTGAGTCCTTCCCCATCAGCCCCGGGCTGCCCGCCAGCGTTCCCCGCCCTTTCCTCACGCTCATTTTTCCCGCTATTTTCTATATAGGCCGCCAGCTTTGATATGGTGGAGCAGGAAAACAGGTCGGCCACCGTCAAAACTCCCGGATAGAGCTTTTCCAGCCTCGAATGCAGTTCAACAATGCTCATGGAATCCCCGCCCAGCTCAAAAAAGCTGTGGTTTACTCCAATATTTTTTACGCCCAGCAGCTCTTCCCACACACCGGCCAATTCCTTTTCCGTTTTATTTACAGGCTCAATGAATTCTATTCCCGTATCCGCGCTTTCATCAGGCTGAGGCAGGGCTTTTCTGTCCACCTTTCCGCCGGATGAGATGGGCATGCTCTCCAGCCTGACAAATTTGGCCGGAAGCATGTATTCCGGAAGGGCCCGCAATAAAAAATCCCTCAGCTCCGTTACGGTGAAATCCCTTCCGGGCACCACATAGGCACAGAGATATCTATTTCCGTCCTCCCGGCTCCTGTCCAGCACAACCGCCTCTTTTACGGCTTCGTGCTTCAAAAGCTCCTGTTCTATTTCGGCGGGTTCTATTCTGTAACCCCTTATCTTCACCTGGTGATCCATTCTCCCCATAAAGACGATGTTTCCATCCGGCAGCCATTTAGCTGCATCCCCTGTTTTGTAAAGCCTTTCTCCGGGCTTGTAGGGATTTTCTATGAATTTCTGCGCCGTCAGGTCAGGCCTGTTCAAATACCCTCTGGCCAGCCGCCCGCCCGAAATACACAGTTCTCCCGGTACGCCTGCCGGTTGGAGCTGTCCGTCGCCGTTCAGTATGTATATCCCCGTACCGGGTACAGGTCTGCCGATGACGGAATTTGTATCCTCTCTCATATTCCTGTATATGGCGGCCACAACAGAACTCTCTGTGGGGCCGTATTCGTTGACCAGCTCCAGCCCCGGATTCATTTCGGTACTCTTCCTTATAAGATTTCCAGCGGCCTTGTCCCCTGCAAGTGTTACCACTCTTAGGCTCTCCAATTCCCCTGGTCCGGTGCCCTCCAGAATTGCCGAGTACAGCACCGGTACGCTTATGAAGTGGGTCACCCCGTGAACTGCTATTTCACTTCTTATGGCATGGGGATCTTTCTCCCGGCCCTTTTTAAGAAGTACTACACCGGCCCCCGATATCAACGGGGTAAAAAAGCCGGTCAAAAACCCGTCAAAGGAATAGGAAAACAGCTGGAGCACACAGTCCTCCGCAGACAATCCGTACTCGTCCGCACGCCACTGCAGAGTCCGGGCTATGCTGTGGTGCTCTATAAGCACTCCTTTAGGATTTCCGGTGGTTCCCGAGGTATAGATCACATACGCAAGGTCATGAGTACCGCAGGTTTTGCCGGGATCCGACTCATCATCCGAATATACTGCTTCATCATTTATGTCAACTATTTCAACACCGGCTTTTATACGTGAAATAAAAGGAGTTTGTGTCAGTGCCATTTTTGCTCCGCTGTCCTCCAGCAGGTACTTTACCCTTTCCTCCGGCAAATCGGTACTTATAGGCAGATAGGCCCCTCCCGCCTTTAATATTCCCAGTATGGCAACAGCCGTTTCAATGGATGGCTCCGTCAGCACAGCTATTATTTCATCCGGCTTTGCACCCTTTTTTATGAGGGTTCCCGCCAGCCGGTTTGCTTTCCTGTTCAAGGCTCCGTAGCTTATCTTTTCATCTCCTATAATAACCGCGGCGGCTTCAGGAGTTCTTTCCGCCTGTTTTTCAAATAAAGCATGCAGCGTGGTTTCCGTACCGTATTCATCTCTTCCGGTATTAAAACCGTACAGGCTCTGTTTCTTTTCCTCCTCCGACAGCATGTCGATTCCGGATAATGCCGCCTGTGGATTGTTTGCCACGAAATTCAATATATTTGCAAAATGCTTTGCAAATCTCTCCATGGAGTCCCTGTTAAATAAGTGGGTGCAATAGTTTATTTCAATATCTATGCCCTTTTCATTCTCTTCCGCATTCACGGTAATATCGAGCTGCGACATTTTGTGCTTTATCTTATACGGGGAGCTTTTCATCCCCCCTGCCTTTACTTCATCCATGTCCATATTCTGCAGGACAAACATGGTGCTGAAAACCGGATTTCTGCCGGTATCCCTTTCCGTATTCAGGTCCTCTACAAGTCTTTCAAAGGGATAGTCCTGGTTGTCAAAGACCTTTATGGCATTTTTCGCCACTTCCTTAAGGAAGTCCGCGAAGGCCCTGCCGGGCAGTGGATAGTTTCTTAAGGCCAGGGTGTTCAAAAAAATCCCCACAATGCCGTATGTATCCTCATGGACCCTGCCTGCCGCCGGTGTGCCCACAACAATATCGGTCTGCCCTGAATATTTGCTCAGGAGCACATAATATGCGGACAGCAAAACATTGAACAGGGTAACTCTGTTCTCACGGGCCAGAGAGTTCAGCTTATATGTTAGCTCTGAGCCCAGAGAACAATAAATTGATTCGCCTTCAGGATTGAATTTCACAGGTCTTGGATAATCGCAGGGCATGTCCAGGACAGGGATTTCTCCCTCCAGCTGCTTCCTCCAGAATTCCCTCTGCCTGCCGGTTCTCTCTTCCGCCAGCAGCTTCCCCTGCCATGCGGCATAGTCCCTGTATCTGACCTTGAGCCCGGGCAGGCTCCGCCCTTCATAAAGCGCATTTATTTCCTTTACCAGTATGGAAGCCGACACTCCGTCCGAGATTATATGGTGTATATCAAATAAAATATAAGCGGCGCAGCCTTTATCACGGGCCTTGGGCCTTACAATCCCCAGTCTGAACAAGGGAAGCCGAGAGAGGTCATACGGCCTTACAAATTCTTTTATTATGTTGTCTATATGGTCAATGTCCTCCTCATTTCCGTCCGTTTCCATGAATTCCGGGATAAAATCCACCCGTTCATGGATTTTCTGCACAGGCCTGCCCTCAACCGTCTCAAAGGTGGTTCTCAGGGATTCATGCCTGCAGGTCAGCTGTTTCAGAGCTTCCACCAGACGGTCCTCCTGGAATTCACCCTCTATTTTCAGGACATTTGTTATATTATATGCGGTATTCTCCCTGTCCAGCTGATTGAGCACAAACATCCTTTTCTGGGCCGAAGACAGAGGATAATACTCCTTTTCCTCCACCGGTGCGATCGGAGCATATAATATGTCCTCCTGTATATCCGCCCTGGCTTTATTGCTTAAATACCTTACCAGTTCATCCCTTCTGGCTCCTATGCTTTTCAGCATTTCACCTGTAACGGCCCCTTTGGGGGCCTTGTAGCGCAGGGAACCCTTGTCCAGCCAGAGCATGACCCCTTTTTCCTGTAGCTCCAGGTTGAAATCCTCCACAGTCTGATTGAAAAGCCCGGTATAATTCTCTTCTTCCAGCATGACTGACCTCCATGAAAATAATTTTTAGCCATGGAATAATTTTCAAATCAGAAATCCGCAAACAGCTGCCCCGT
>JAEWSZ010000241.1 GCA_023397905.1 Bacillota bacterium
ACTAAATAAACAAGCTGCAAGAAGAGTACGCCAAAAATGAGACCCCTGTGGTTTCAAACAATTCAGCCCACAGATGGACTCCCGACGTCCCCATGCTGATTCCCGAAATAAACGCCCATCACGTCAAGGCGATTGACAGCCAGAGAAAAAGGCTGGGGACAAAGAACGGCTTCATAGCCGTAAAGCCCAATTGTTCCATCCAGAGCTATGTCCCCGCTTTATCACCCCTGATGAAGTTTGGGATAAAGAATGTGGTTGCGTGTACTTACCAGGCTATTTCAGGAGCGGGAAAAAATTTCACAGACTGGCCTGAAATGCTTGACAATGTGATTCCCTATATAGGCGGAGAAGAGGAAAAAAGCGAACAGGAGCCTCTGAAAATATGGGGTTCCCTGGTGAACGGAGAAATAGTTAAGACTTCTTCCCCTCTCATCACCACCCAGTGCATAAGAGTTCCCGTAGCAGATGGTCACCTGGCGGCCGTGTTTGTCTCTTTTGAAAACAAGCCGTCCAAAGAGGAAATCCTGGAGCTGTGGAAAAATTTCAGCGGAGAACCCCAGTCTCTTCAACTGCCCAGCGCTCCCGCACAATTTGTCAAATACTTCGAGGAAGACAACAGGCCTCAGACAAAGCTGGACAGGGACATTGAAAACGGAATGGGAATTTCCGTGGGAAGGCTCCGCGAGGACAGCCTGTATGACTATAAATTCGTCTGTCTTTCACACAATACGGTGCGCGGCGCCGCCGGAGGAGCAGTCCTCATGGCCGAATACCTCAAAGCCACAGGATATATTCAGCCTAAATAATTAATTCGTATTATTAAAAACTTGTAAATTTTTTGTCAATTTATGCCGATATAAAAGCTAGGTTTACTAACCTGGCTTTTATTTTATTATTTGTTTTTTTGTTAATACCATCATACATAAACGTATTTCCGGCAAACTCGGAATATTTTTCAACAGTGCTATATTCCAGGCCGGAAATCATTTTACAAAGGAGAATAGTTATGAGTTTAAAACCGGATTTCGCTGGACAGTATTCATCAGGTAGCGACGAATTATTAATACTTGAAGGAAGTAGATCCTCCTCCATTATTTTGTTGCTTAAAGGTAAAATCGATGTCTTTTTGTCACCCTTTGATGACATAAATAGCAATAGCCAGACTCTCATATCGCAGAGCTGCCGCCTATTTACACTGGAACAAAACACTTTTCTCAGTATAAACGATATTTTAAGAAACGGTCAGAGTTCATTCAGCCTGAAGGCAAGAGAAGCGTGCAATCTTTTTGGTTTCCCGGCGGGGTCCATGGCGTCTGTCAAAGGTATAATATCCAATCAGAAGGATTATTCCGCGTATATAGTGTCTTCTCTGGCCACTTTAATCGATTTTACATATACCGCTTATCAGAAGCTTCTTCCCATCTGCCTTAATATTGACGCGCTGACCAGAAACCTGCTGACGTATTACTGGGCTATCAAAGACAAGTACTATTTCAGATATACCGCCGATATAGATCTGCTCAATGAATACCAGAAAGTCTATGAGGACCTGAAAAAGGAGAATTATAAATTCTTCCCCTTTGATTCCGATTCACGGCTTACCCAAAGTATGACTGAAAATGACGATGGGGAAAACGGTTCTTCGGAGCTTGATACTTCCGGTATCGAATATTTCACAAGGCTGCTTAATGTACCTCTGGAACAGAGAAAGGGCTTTTTCAGCGGCGATGAATACATCTGCGAATATCACATTCAAAAGGGTTCCGATATTCTGGATTTCCTTACGGGTGAGATAAAAAGTATATTTTCCGCTCTGTGTAAAAATATAGAGTATCTTTATCTTTCCCAGAACAGCCTGCTATCCGCATACGGCAAAATCTGCTCCGATTCGAGGGATGATAAGGAGGCGGCTTTAACAATATTGAATATACTCTCGCAGGCAATCGAAATAACCTCTAACAGTGTAACCAAGCTGCAGAATGAATTTGACTGCTTTAACAATATAAGCGGCACGGAATTGACTGATTTTCTGGGAACTGTCAAATCCCATGCGGCTATCGCTCCCGCCTCTGCCAACTCAGGAGTTGAAGCCGTGGGCAGTGAATTGCCAAAAGAACTTGAAGGCAGCCTTGAAAAAATATTGCAGTATTGCTCTTATCCCCAGGATAAAATCGACAGCTTCAATAAAAGGCTGAACCAGTTCAGAGCTTTAAAGGATAAAACCTCTACGGACCCTGAGGCCAGGGAACTGCGGTCTTCTATTACTTCCGAGTTTTTTGTCATTTACGAGGAAGCATTTAAAAGGACCCAGGAGGACAACGACAGCTCCAAGCTCATAAGCATGTTCCTGAACTTCGGTTATATGGATGAACGTCTGGTGACAAAGGAGCAGGCGATAACGCTTTACAGGCTCTGTGACAAGGAGTACAACACAGATTTTTCAATATACAGTGCAAAGAACTGGCTCCAGGAGATACACAACAACAGGAAAGAGACATCCATAAATGATTTCGGCATGGACTACATGGACGTATTCAGGGACCTGAAAAAACGCAAAGCTGTAACTGATGCCGATAAAGGAGCTTATGAACGGGATTATAATGCAAAAGTCAAATTTGAAATAAACAATATGCTGAAGACCAACCAAAAGGTTTGCCACGGCCATATAAGCAGCTACTTCCCCATACTCCACAAGGATATCATCACCAGAGACCTTGAGAAGGCAGTGGTAACTCCGACAGTTCTCCAGCAAATCATCAATAATTTGCTAACCGTGGATTTTTCCATATTCTACAGAGAAATATGGTATAAAAATGAGCAGAAGGGCATCGAGAAAGAGCCCATAATGAAGGAAATATGGCCCGATATTATAATAGTTCCCACCTTTGGCTCCAGAGGTTCCATGTGGCAGGAGATAACCGGCAGAGGAAGGAATACTCCCGGAAGATTTCTTGTACCGGCATTTACCGATGAAAATATTTACGAAATAGTGCTGAAAATGATCGGTGCCTTCCGTTGGGAACTGTGCAGGACAATGATGGGTGTGGCCTGGAATGACATAACCGAGAAGTCTCTCACCTCAGAGTACACTGACTACATTCAGTTCTTCAAAAAGAACCACGATCTTACGGAAGACGCCAAGGAAAAGATAAAGATTCAGATCCAAAAAAACAGGAATATAATGAGAGATATTTTTACCAGCGATTACGAAACCTGGATCAATTACGAGTCAAAAGGCATTCTGAGGCTGAATAAAATAGCCCGCTCCATTCTTTTCCGCTACTGCCCTCTGCCCAGGGAAATGCGTAATGCGCTCTCCAAGCAGCCTGCATTCAGCGACCTGCTCATGCAGCTCAATGCCTCCAGAGCCAAAACCGCCCGTTCTCTTGAAGGCAAATATACGAAGATATTTAAAAACGATCCTATGGACAGGGATATGGAGTTGAATCTGATATTTTACAGGGATTTTTAAAGGCAGAAGTTTAGGAGTATGGAAGTATAGGAAAAAACCTTAATCAGGAAGAATCCAGGATTCAGAAATAATCAGGGACCTGCGCCTTTTGGAGCGCAGGTCCCTTTAAATATTTTTATTATGGTCTTGACTGCCGTGCTGTGCCTTACAGCACCGCCACACACTCGATCTCAACCAGCACATCCTTGGGGAGTCTTGCCACCTCCACGCAGGATCTAGCCGGATAGTTCTTCGTAAAAAATTTCTTATATACCTCATTGATAGTCGCAAAATCATTCATATTTTTAATGAAAACCGTTGTTTTTACCACGTTTTCCAGACTTGCATCCGCACCCTCCAGAATGGCCGCCAGATTTTTTATGGCCTGTTCTGTCTGCTCGGCCGCTCCGCCTGCCACAACTTCACCGTTTGCGGGATTTACAGGTATACTGCCCGAGGTATATATTACATTTCCGCACTTTACGGCCTGGGAATACGGGCCGATGGCGGCGGGCGCCTTGTCTGTCGAAATAATTTCCATAGTCTGCTGCTCCTTTGCTTTTATATTAATAAGTCAATTACTATCGGCTGAAAGCAAAGTTTTAACCGTAATTGACTTTATAAACTTACCAAAAATTATTATTCATTCTGATTTCTGAATCCTCGCTCCTGAATCCTGTCTTCAAGGTTTTATCCCACACTCCCAGCACTTCTACAATTCCCCGATCTGCTTATCCAGCTTCACATGCTTGAAGCTCTTTTTATTTGTGGCGTAATCCTCAACAACCTGGCCATTTCCTATAAGCATATACTTGTAGCTGACCAGGCCCTCGAGGCCCACTGGCCCCCTGGCGTGCAGCTTGCTGGTGCTGATGCCCACCTCTGCTCCGAAGCCGTATTTGAAGCCGTCGCTGAATCTGGTGGAAGCATTCCAGAAGACATTTCCCGAATCCACGAGATTCATGAATTTCAGGGCAGTTGCCTTATTGGCCGTAACTATGCTGTCGGTGTGCCCTGAGCCATAGGCATTTATGTGGTCTATTGCTTCCTCGGCGCTTGATACCAGCTTTATGGAAAGAGTATAATCCAGATACTCCGTAGACCAGTCGGCTTCTGTGGCCGGTTTAGCCTGTATAAGCTCACGGACGCCTTCATCTCCGAATATCTCCACATTTTTCCTGTCAAGCTCCGCTTTCAGGCCCGGCAGGAACTTGCCGGCCACTGCTTCATGCACCAGAAGTGTTTCGGCTGCGTTGCAGACAGCCACATATTGAGTCTTGGAATCCACGGTTATGGCAGTTGCCATTTCAATACCGGCATCTTTGTCCACATAGACATGGCATATGCCGTCCGCATGGCCCATGACGGGTATTTTTGAATTCTCCATTATATAGCGCACAAACTCGTTGGAGCCTCTCGGTATGAGCAAATCTATATATTCATCCATTTTCAGCATCTCATTTACATCGTCACGGCTTTCCAGAAGTGTTATCCACCCTTTTGGCAGCCCTGCCTCAACAGAAGCCTCTTCGATAATTTCCGCCAGTACCCTGTTGGTCTCTTTTGCCTCTCTTCCGCCCTTCAGCAGAACACTGTTTCCGCTTTTCAGGCAAAGCGTGGATATCTGGACCAGCGCATCAGGCCTGGACTCAAAGATTATGCCTATGACCCCAATGGGACATGTTACCCTGTACAATTCAAGGCCCTCATCCAGCATGGTGGAAAGCAGGGTCCTACCCACGGGTTCCTCCAGTTTTATAAGGCTCTGTATGCCTTCAATCACATCATCTATTTTCTTTTCATCAAATTTAAGTCTCTTCAGAAGCGGCGCCGCCAGCTTTTCTTCCTCGCTTCTTTTCAGATCGCCGGCATTGGCGGCAATAATTTTATCGCTGTTGCTCTGCAAGGCCTCCGCGATCCTGGCCAGGGCATTATTTTTGATCTCTTTGCTCAATCCTGCCATTCCGACAGATGCCCGGCCGGCATTGGCACATACCTGTTTTATATCCATAGTTGGCTCCTTCCTGCAGCTTTACCCGAGAAGGAGGTGTTGCAACACCTCCTGGCTTTATTTTCTTTAATATAACACATTACTAAAGCAGAGTACATTAAAAATGTCAATAATCACAGTTAATATTTCCGAATCTTCCGCGGCTTTAAACATCCCATTTCATTGAACGCTCCACAGCTTTTTTCCATTTTGAATACAATGCGTCAAAATGGGTTTTATTATCGGAAGGCTTGAAAACCTTATCCAGACGCCAGCTTTCGGCTATCTCCCGCCCGGAATTCCAGAACCCTATGCCCAAGCCGGCCAGATAAGCCGCTCCCAGCGCCGTAGTCTCCCTTATGACCGGTCTTTGCACCGGCATATTCAGTATATCTGCCTGAAACTGCATGAGGAATTCACTGACGCTGGCTCCCCCGTCCACTTTCAGCTCATTCAGCCGGATTTTAGCGTCCCGTTCCATGGCCTCCATCACATCCCTGCTCTGATATGCTATGGATTCGAGGGTCGCTCTTATGATATGCCTTTTGTTTGTACCCCTGGTCAGTCCGATGATGGTCCCTCTGGCGTACATATCCCAATAAGGTGCTCCAAGCCCGGTAAATGCCGGCACAACGTACACGCCCCCAGTATCCGGGACCTGTTCTGCTTCAATATCGCCCTGCCCGGCGCTCTCTATGATACCAAGTCCGTCCCTCAGCCATTGTATAGCCGCTCCTGCGTTGAAAACGCTGCCCTCCAGGGCATATTCCACCTTATTGCCAATGCCCCAGGCAATAGTGGTCAGAAGGTTGTTTCTGGACTCCACCGGAGTATCACCCGTATTCATTAGAATAAAGCAGCCTGTTCCATATGTATTTTTTGCATCGCCGGGTTTAAAGCAGGCCTGGCCGAAAAGCGCTGCATGCTGGTCTCCCGCCATGCCCGAAATTGGGATACCCGCTTTCAGCAGGCTCTCAACAGCCGCTTTTGCGGCATCCCCACCGTATATTCCGGGAAAACCCGGTCCATCCTCCCATGGACGGTATGCGGTGTGCGCGCAAATCCCCGATGAAGGAATAACCTCTGGGAGCATGGCTTCGGGTATGTCCAGTTCTTTCAGCAGCTCCCGGTCCCATTTTAATTCCTTTATATTATACAGCATGGTTCTGGAAGCATTTGAATAGTCTGTCACATGGGTCCGGCCTCCCGTCAAATTCCACACAAGCCAGGAGTCTATGGTCCCCGCCAGCAGCTCGCCCCTCTGGGCTTTTTCCCTGGCGCCTCTGACATTATCCAGAATCCATTTTATTTTTGTACCCGAAAAGTAAGCATCAATGACAAGGCCTGTTTTAGCTTTGACATCAGGCGCAAGCCCGCTCATTTTCATATGGTCGCATATATCGGAGGTCCTTCTGCACTGCCACACAATAGCATTATATATGGGCTTTCCTGTGGCTTTTTCCCAGACTACCACCGTCTCCCTCTGGTTTGTTATCCCGATACAGGCTATCTGCTCCGGGACCACAGCCGCCTCCTCCATGGCTCCGCTCACTGCGGAGAGCTGATCTCCGTATATTTCCGCAGGATCGTGCTCAACCCAGCCCGGCTGAGGATATATCTGCCGCAGCGGGATGCTTTTCATACCTGCGATTTCACCTGTAAGGCTGTCAAATATAACTGCTCTCGAACTGGTGGTACCCTGATCCAGGGATAATATATACTTCTTCATATAAAACCTCCATGTCATCTTCATTAATGATATATGCGGCTTATATTATTATATCATTAATCAGCGGCAATCCATGACATAATTGAATTGCCTGCAGATATTTTTTGTGATAGCATTATCCATAATAAAACCTCCGAGAGGACTCAGCATGAAAATTGGAACCTTTGCCCGGCAGAACAATGTAAGCATTGATACAATCAGACATTATATGAACCTGGAACTGCTCATACCCCAGAGAATCAACAGTCAGTTTGACTTTGACGAGCGGTGCCAGAAGGATTTCGACGATATTATATATTTAAAAAAGCTTGACTTTAATCTTGCTGAGATAAAAAACATCTTCACCATAAAGCTGCTGGGCCGCATGACTTTATTCCAGAAAAACGATTATTACAGGGGAATTTTCAAAAACAAGCTGGACTATGTCAAGGCTCAGATGGAAAAGCTGGCGGAAGACAGAAATGTGCTGGAGGAAGAAATCCGGAGACTGGATTCAACGGCAGACCCTCTGTGTTACAGCACAGGCATTGATCTGTCATGGCTCAGATTACTTCAATGCACCGCCTGCGGCGGAAATCCCGTATTAAAGGAAGCGGCGGTCAGCGATAATATGGTAATGGACGGAATACTGAAATGCAGCTGCGGCTGTGAGTATGAAATCCGCAACGGAATACTTCAGGCCGGCCCCATCCTACAGCAGGAAGAGCAGCTCCCGGATATTATCTCCTACATTCAGAATACGGACAGTGAATATCTGAACCAGATATATAAAACCATGGAGTGGAACTATGCAAATATAGACTTCGGGGAATTTGAAAACCGTGTAGTGCTGGAACCGGGCTGCGGAAGCGGGTTCTTCCTGAGAAGGATCTATGATGCATTGCCTGACAGCACCTTGTATATAGCCGTAGACAAGGATATTGACAGGATACGCTTTTTGAAGGGTATTCTCGAAAAGGCTGAGCACAAAAAAAATATATTGTTCATTTGCTGCGATTTTTCCAATATCCCCTTGCGTGACAACACAGTGGACATAGTTTGCGATTACACGGGAACAAGCAATTACAGCTTTGAACACGGAGACTTTCTGCTAAAAATCCTGGAAAGATATTTTAAAAGCTCTGTTATGCTTCTAAGCTCCTATATCATTTTCAAAAATTTCAGCAGGGACAGCTCCGTAGACCCCGTCTACCGCCGCAACTTTCAGACAAGCAATATAAAAACGCAGCTGAAGGAGCTGGGATTTGTCCCAGAGGCCGAGTATGTATCCGATACCGTGGCCAGGGGAGGAATATACGAAAATTATTTCAAAAGCAGTGAAAAAATCCTGACATACTGCTTCATGGGAAAAAGGTCGGGTTAACACCACCTTTTTATTTTTTCAGTATGTAAATCGGGCCATTTAACCCGTTGACACCGTGTCCGCCCAACGTTTTATAATAACTCCTGACAAGGAGGAGTTGTTATGAACGAACTATCAAATTTTATTCTTTTCATTACAGGGCGAAGCGTTTCAGTCCTGGTTTCATCGGTATACACATTTGTAATAGGACTGTATGTATTGCAGCTGACAGGTTCCGGGCTGTCCTTTGCCATCACCCTTTCACTGCAGATACTTCCCGCTGTTATATTGGGGCCCTTTGCGGGAGTGCTTGCGGATAAGCTCAATAAAAAAATACTGGCCATTGCTTCCGATACCTTCGGCGGGTTGATTTTTCTAATACTTTTTTTCGCCGGCGGCCATGGACTCACCATACCTTTTATCTACTGCGCCACTCTGTTGCTCTCAATGTCTCAGACAATCTATAATATCAGCACCGACGCGGCGGTTCCGGATATAGTTTCCTCCAGGAACATATTAAAACTGAACTCCTTGAGCAAAATAACCGATTCGGCCGCGGCTATTATCAGCCCCGGCATAGGAGGCATCCTGTTTGCACTGGTGGACCTGAGGTTCTTTATTCTGTGCAATTGCCTATCCTTTCTGTCTTCGGCGGCAATTGAGGTATTTATAGATTTCAGTCTCTACTCACAATCCAATGAAAAAGGAAAAGAAAGAATAAATATCAAAGCCGATATTATGGAAGCACTGAAATTTATAGGCAATACAAAGTGGATAAAATCCTCCCTCATAAATTTTTCAGTACTCAACTTTTTCATGTCGGCTCTGTATTCCATACCTGTTCCCTATATTCTGAACAATATTTTCAGACTGTCCTCAAATAATTATGGAATTGTTCAGGCTTTCATACCCGTTGGAATGATCCTGGGCGCCCTGGCAGTAAAAAAAGTTACCGAAACAATAAACTATGACCGTTTAATCTGTATATCCGGCCTGCTGTTTTCCGGATGTACATTTCTTATGGGGATTTTGCCCGCCGTTGCCCCCGGTACATCCGCTCAGATTACAATGCCCTACTATAGTTTTTTGCTGCTGTGTTTCGGTTTCACAATATCCCTGGTGGACATACCTTTCATAAATAATTTCCAGGCCAATGTCCCCGAAAACATAAGGGGGCGTACTCTGAGCGCCGGTATCAGCATTGTAAAATTTATAAATCCCGTGGCTTATATTCTTTCAGGGGCGCTGATGGGAATCTTCCCCTCATTCGTACTGCCTCTTGGCGGAAGTATCCTGCTTATGATTTATCCGCTTTTCAAATATTACAGTTTTTTCAAACATACAGCTTTTCCAAAATGCCCTTGCATAAAGAAATAATTCCTGATAATATTTATGTATGGTCTCGTGACCACATGTGATTCTAATTGTCATATTGAATTGTTATTTTGCAGCATCCCATTTTAACCGCCCTCCAAAGGACGGAATCCTAAATCTGATGAAAAGGAGCGAGCCATGGTAACCAGAGATGATGTGGCAAAGCATGCCGGAGTGTCAAAAACCACCGTTTCACGGGTCTTGAACAGCAACGGGTATGTTTCCTCAGAAAACCGCAGCAAAATTGAACAAGCCATAAAGGAACTGGGATATTCCCCGGACCTTATTGCCAGGGGCCTGAAAACACGGGAATCCCGTCAGATACTTTTCTTTGTCAATGAGATACTCAATCCCTTTTACATGGAGGTATACCGCGGGATGGAGGACTGCGCCGAAGAAAACGGCTATACCATAGTGCTGAGCAGGAATTTCGATCCGGGCAGGATAAGGCAGCGGAGGTATGACGGTATTATCCTGTCGGATATTTCTCCAGGAAAAGAGGACGACTATATAACCCTCGGAATACCGGCGGTCGTTACGGATTATGGCGGAAAGCCCTTAAATATCCCCTCAGTAGGTATAGATATAAAGGGCGGTGCTATGAAGGCGGCACAGTTTCTGCTGGAATCCGGCCACAGGAAAGTAGCATTTATAACCATGCTGGAAAACCGGGATGACCAGAGGTTATCCGGCTTTCTAAATTTCCTGGACAAAGCCGGCGCCAGCGTCAGCAGAGAACCTGTAACAGTGGTCAATACACAGGGAAACAACGGATATGCCAAAGGCTACAACGCCGCCGTAGAATTGCTTCAGAGGACAGGCGGAGACATCACGGCGGTCTTTGCTTTCAATGACACTATGGCCATAGGCGCAATGAAGGCCTTTTCTGAAAGGGATATCAAGCTCCCCGGAGATATATCCGTCATGGGCTTTGACGATATCATACAGTCCGGTTTCACCACTCCCGCCCTCACCACCGTCAGGCTTCCCAAATATGAGCAGGGCTATGAGAGCGCCCGGCTCCTGATAAACATGCTGAGAGGCCATAAAGCCGAATCCATGACTCTTGATACCGAGCTGGTCGAGAGGGACAGCGTAATAAAAATAAAACAGTCATAAACATACATAAAATATGGACCAGTTTTAAGTATATCCGGTGCAAAGCACCATCCAGGCCTTATCCTGCTCACGGAATGTGCATGGATTGATTTCATCTGTTAACTTTTGTGAGCGGAAAGGTACTGGTACTTTATGAGCAGCAATGCACAGGGAGATAAATCCCTTAATTTTGAGAAACTTACCCTGGGAGTATGCTATTATCCCGAGCACTGGCCGGAATCCCTGTGGGAGGACGACCTCATCCGCATGAAGGAGCACGGGATCGAGATCATCCGTATCGCAGAATTTGCCTGGAACAAGTTCGAGCCTGAAGAAGGAGTGTACGACTTCGGCTTTTTTGACAGATTTCTGGAGCTTGCCCACAGGCATGGCATAAAAGTCATATTCGGCACGCCCACCGCAACTCCACCGGCCTGGATGACCCATAAATACCCGGAAGTCCTCAATGCCGGCACCGACGGCACACTGTACAGGCACGGCATGCGCAGGCATTACAATTACAATTCGCCCAAATACCGGGAATTTACAGCGGCAATAGTGGAAAGGCTGGCGGCACATTACTGCCCCAACCCGGCTGTGATCGGCTGGCAGATAGACAACGAGCTCAATTGCGAGACAAACGTCTTCTATTCCGAGGCCGATCATACGGCTTTCAGGCAATACCTGAAGAAAAAATTCAAGACGCTGGACGCCCTGAACGAGGCCATGGGTACAGTTTTCTGGAATCAGACCTACACCGCCTGGGATGAGATACACCTTACGCGTCCTACGGTAAACGACTCCAACAATCCCCATATGTCCCTGGAAGAAAAACGGTTTATTTCGGAAAGTACCATATCCTTCTGCAGATTGCAGTCGGACATCATCAGAAAATATGCCCCCAAAGGCCAGTTCATAACCACCAATGGTATTTTCGGCCACCTGGACAGCCATGAGATGACCAATGAAGCCCTTGATTTTATAACCTTTGACAGTTACCCGAACTTTGCTTACGACACCTGGACCAATCCCAGGCAGCCCGGCAATATCAACGACAGGAGATCCTCCTGGTCTTTGACCAGGACCAGATCCATTTCTCCGGTCTTCGGAATCATGGAACAGCAGTCTGGCCCCGGAGGCTGGGATACAAGGATGAAGCAGCCGGCGCCCAAGCCTGGCCAGATGCGGCTGTGGACCTTTCAGTCCATCGCCCACGGAGCCGATTTCATAAGCTATTTCAGATGGCGCACCTGCTGGATAGGCACAGAAATATACTGGCACGGCCTCAATGATTATTCTAACCTCCCCAACAGGAGGCTGGAGGAATTAAAGAGGACCAGTGAGGACATATCAAAAATTTCCGGTGCTGCCGGCGCCCGGTATGTTGCAAAAGCCGCCTTTGTCAAGGATTATTCCAATGAGTGGGACGGAGAACAGGACAAATGGCACGGCCCTCTGGACGAATTCAGCGATACGGGCTGGTTCACCGCCGCTCAGCTCAGTCACATGCCCATGGACTTCCTGTATATAAGAAATTCCGGAGTGAAAAAGACTGCACAGGAGGAACTGGACAAATATGAGCTTCTGGTCTACCCTCACGCCACCATTCTCACCGAGGATACAGCTGAATTGCTGAAAAATTATGTTGAACAGGGCGGAACGCTGATAATGGGCGCACGCACAGGCTACAAGGACCGGTACGGCCGCTGCCCCATGCGCCCAATGCCGGGACTTGCGGCAGACATATGCGGCGTCACCGTAAGCGATTACACCCATCTGGGTCCCGGTGACGACGAGGAATTTGCGGACTGGGACGGTGAACCGGTCCCGGCGCCGGTCTTCAATGATATCCTCCAGGCTCGGGGCGGCGCAGAGGTACTGGCGACCTTTAAGGGAAACTACTATGACGGAGCGCCCGCGCTGGTCCGCAACCGCCTGGGCCTGGGAACCGCCTACTATTTCGGCGCCGGGTTCAGTGCTGAGACTGCCGCCGCCTTCCTGAAAAAGCTGGGCTTTGCCCAACCATACGGCGGCCTGTTTGAGCTGCCTCCCCAGGTGGAGCTGGCAATAAGGTCCCATGACGGAAAAGAGCATATTTTCCTGCTGAACTACATGCCTTATGAAGTGGAGATAAACGTGAAAAAAACCATGACCGACCTGCTGACGGGAAACCACGTTCAAGGTGTACACAAGCTTGAGAAATACGGGGTCATGGTGCTTGTACCGGAAAGGCCTTGAATCCTTGCTGATCCATGTTGAACAGATAATGTAAATGTACCTGGAATATACATTTATACATTGAGACTCTGCCCTGGCCGCCGGCCCTTCAAGCAGCCTGGCATATAGAAGCCTGATTCTGTTGATTGAACAAAACTCCTTGTTAATTTATATAAGGAGTTTATTTTTTTGCATTTTTATTGACATTTCTAATATATGGTATTAAAATTAATCTGTATTAAGTGTACTAGTACTTATAATACAGTCAAGGAGGTGTCTATGTCTAATGATCCAACTGGATTTGAAAGATCCCAGACCCATATACGAGCAGATTAAAGCCAGAATAAAGGAGCTGGTCATAAGCGGCGCAGTCAGTCCGGACGATAAAATCCCGTCCGTCAGAGAACTTGCCCAGACCCTCACCATAAATCCCAATACCATACAGAAGGCATACAAGGACCTGGAAACAGATGGGATAATTTATTCGGTAAAAGGCAAGGGCAACTTCATTGCCCGCCTTGATAAAAGCGCCACAGAGCTGAGGCGTAACGGGCTTTTTGAAAAGCTGGCCAAAACGGCCGAAGAATTGGTTTATCTTCAGACGCCGGAACAAGATGTAATTGACATCATAAGAAATATTTATAATAAAAAGAGCTTTAAGGGATGATTCACATATCCCATGCGGAAACGGAGGCAAAAAATGATAGAGATAAAATCCTTAAGCAAGTCATTCGGGGATTTCAAAGCATTAGACCAGTTGAACATCCATGTTAAGCGTGGCTCTGTTTACGGTCTCCTGGGCCCCAACGGTTCGGGGAAAACAACATTGATAAAACACCTTGCAGGTATATATAAAAACGAATCGGGCGTTATTGCCATTGATGGCAAAACAGTCTTTGACAACCCTGAAATAAAGGCCGGTATAATATACATACCCGATGACCCGTATTTCTTTTCCCAATACAGTATAAAAGAAATGGCCTGTTTTTACTCCAGTATATATCCTTCCTGGAGCTGGGAACGGTTTAATACCTTAAAACAGGTTTTCCCAATAGATATCAAAAAGCGGGTTGTCAAGCTTTCAAAGGGGATGCAGAAGCAGGCGGCCTTCTGGCTGGGAATATCGGCAAAGCCCAGGATAATGATCCTGGACGAGCCCATGGACGGGTTGGACCCCGTCATGAGGAAAAAAGTGTGGAATCTGGTGCTGCAGGATGTGGCAGAGTACGGAACCACCGTATTGATATCCTCCCATAATCTGCGTGAACTGGAAGATATCTGTGACCATGTGGGAATCCTGTTCAACGGGAAAATCGTGGTGGAACAGGAGCTGGACAATATGAAATCCGATATCCACAAGCTGCAGCTTGCCTATTCCGGCCAAGCGCCCGCAGAAATTTTCCCTGCGGGAGAAATACTCCATCAGACTAAAAACGGGAACGTGCTGCAGTTCATCATCCGGGGCAAAAAAGAGGATATCATCTCCAGGATAAGCGTCACCAGTCCGGTTATAATGGACATTCTCCCGCTTTCTCTGGAAGAAATATTTATTTATGAATTAGGAGGTAAAGGTTATGAAGTTGAAAATATCCTTATTTAAAAAAGGACTGATTATAAATGATTTGAAAAGATTCTGGTGGATCAGTGCGATATATACCCTAGCACTGTTATTCATTCTGCCGCTGAATCACTATATGCAGAAATTCGATACCTCTTCCGAAAATCTGGACTGGCTGAAAGAAAGCGTCAGGCGTGACCTGCTGTTTGAAAATACCTCAAGCCAGATTTTTCTGCTCTTTATACCTGTTATTATAGCAGTCCTGGTTTTCAGGTACATACAGAAAAGCAATTCGGCTTCTCTCTACCACAGCCTCCCAGTGACGCGTGCCGCCCTTTATCTCAACAGTATGGCGTCTTCATTGATTTTATTTATATCACCCTTGCTGGTCACCACTTCAGTGATGTTTCTTTTAAACGGCTTCAGCTATCTATCTTCCTGTTATTCAGCCGCGCTTATAATAACCTGGCTGCTCTATTCACTGCTATTCGGTATTATGTTCCTATCAATGGCCGCATTTGTGGGAATGTTTACGGGAAGCTCTGTGGCCCAGCTGGCTTTTGTCTATATATTGAACTTGCTGCCGGTGTTTTTGTTTGAATCCGCCAGGATAAATCTTTCCATGATACTTTACGGCTTTTCCAATTTTACCGGCAATGGTTTTTATTATAAAATGCCTATGCTCATGCTCTACTACAACCGATACGAAAATTTTACGCCGTCCCTGATTATGTTTTTCGTTTTCCTGACAATTGCATTCTGGGTTGGCGGTTTAATTGCATTTAAGCTGAGAAAGCCTGAAACAGCCGGGGATATCATTACCTTTAAGGCGGCAAGGCCTCTGTTTATATTTGGTGTTACCATATGTGGAATGCTGTTGTGCGGCGCATATTCAGGCGCAATCGGCAGGTCCTCCTCAGGCTTTCTGATACTCGGATACTTTGCAAGCACGCTGATATTTTACGCTGCAGTACAGATGATAACAAATAAATCTTTAAAAATATTGCACGCATATAAAGGGTATATCTGCTTCGCCCTTGTGCTTGCCGCCCTGCTTCTGGGCATCAGGTTTGATATTTTCGGCTATGTGAATAAAGTTCCCGATCCGGCGGAGGTAGAGGAAGTATACATCGGCAATAATATAAGCTACTGGCTCAGCAAGGCTAAACCTTTATCCACCAGTACATCCGGTAATTGGGGCGAAGTATCCCTCTTCCGGGAGTCTGAAAATATTGAAAAGGTCACCAGACTCCACAGGCTGATTCTTGAAAACAGAAGCACCGAAGGATTTTCAAGTCATATAGCCTATAAATTAAAAAACGGAAAAAATATTATCAGGGCATATCCTGTTGACACCGACCTTTATGCATCAGCGCTGGGGCCCATATACGAAAGCCAGGAATACAAGGATGGCAGATTTCCCATACTCCATCAGGAAGCTGAAAACTTAAAATATATAGAAATACACGATTCCCGTTCCGAAAAATTACCTTTCGTGGTGTCAGACAAGGTCCAGCTGGAAAGCTTTAAAACCGCCCTGAGAAAAGATGTTGAAAATCTCAGCTATGGAGAAATGATCTCCCAGTCTCAGAGGATTATAAATATAAAAATCGTTGATACCTCCAACAGTCCCGTAATCTATGACTTAAGATCCGATTTTTCAAATACATTGGGCTGGTTGAAAAAAGAAGGCATATATGATCAGGTGGTTTTAACTTCAGAGGATGTAATATCTGCAGGCCTGGAAAATCCGTCTTCTCCTGACGGCAATATCAAAAATGTTGAAATCACCGACAAAAAACTGATACAGGAGCTTCTGGATCAGTCCTTAGAAGTTGATTATATTAAAGGAGAGCCCGGTTATCTTCTATACTTTACCAAAAAACGCGGTTCAAATACAAGCAGCTATAGTTTTATAATGTACTTCGGAAAAAATGTCTCTGCTGAACTGCAGACCTGTATAAACAAAATAAAGTAACTCCCAAATCCTCCTGAAACAGGAATATTAGCTTCACCCAGGACAGTTATCCTGGAACCGCCCGTGAAAGCCTTCGCTTTCCGGGCGGATATTGCTTTTAAGCCGGCTTTCAGCCGATAGTAATTGGCTTTAACTCTATTTATGTTTTTACAATTGCCCTTCTCCCCAGCATGTATGACACTCCTCCCATAATGATGGCAAATCCCACAAAAGATGCGGCCGCAATAAGAGGATTGGCACCATTTCCAAATCCCATCAGGAGACTGAACATATTTCCTAACCAGCGAAATATCGCCCCATTTGTGAGCATGGAATCGATTATTGGAAAGACCGTTGTGAACAATACCGGAACACCCACTGAAACAGCTATCTTAGTAGCTTTATTCATTCTGTAATACAGCGAAGTTACCAGATATCCGAAAATAATCGAAAACAAGTACAATGTGATGATCCATAGGAAATTCGTCAGAATCAATGCCGGGCTTGACGCATTATCCGCCCAGGCTTCATACAACTCTCTGAATGCCGACCTGTAAGTAAAAAATTCGGGCAAAATATTGGAATACGCGGTATCAACAAATGCCATTATAATACAGGCTGTAAATGCCGCCGCTAAAAATCCCAAAAACTGAGTTTTTCTCGTTATCCCATTTGCCGACAGAAACAAAAAACTCTGTTTAAAAGAATTGAGTCCCACAATGAACAGGAAAAACATCGTAGCAGTCTCCCCACCGCTGATGTTCACGGATGCATTGTCAGAGGACGATATGACCACAGCCAGCATGCTGCCCATCACTATGGTAATGGCAATCAATATTAAGTAAAAAACCAGTATGCTCTTTTTCAAATCTGAAAAATAATATTTAGTGACAGATTTTATTCTCATTTTTCCATCTCCCTTATGAATTAGTCATGTGGATAAACAGTTTCTGCAGATCCAGCCTGGCTGCCTCAAGTCCTGCAGGTATTTCATTCTGCTCTGCTTTTCCCAATAAATATGCTGTTTTAAGACCTCCCAGAGAATCCATCCCAAGAACATTTTTCCCTTTGATATAGCCGTCTACAGCAGCTGCTGTGCCCGACACGGAGTAGCCCAATGAAAGCACCTTTTCCACCGTATCATGCATTAAGACCTTGCCGTTCTTAATGACTATCACATCTTCTATGATATCCGCCGCCTCCTCAATCAGGTGTGTGGAAATAATAATGGTTCTGGGATTCTCACTGTAATTGTGTAGAAGCTCCTTGTAAAACATATCCCTGTGATTTGCATCCAGTCCCAGGACCGGTTCGTCAAGTAAAACAATGGGCGAATTGCAGGCCAGCGCAATGATGATTTTAAAAATGGATTGGTACCCCGTTGAAAGCGATCTGATTTTTTTGCCCCGTATAAGTGAAAATTTATCACACAGCTCTTCGGCATACTCAATATCAAAATCAGGATAAAATTCTCTGCTCCACATAAAGGCTTTTTTTACGGTCATGTTATCGGGATAAAGATTCTTTTCCGTCATATAGTAGATTTTCGACATTGGTATGTCGTTTTCAAATACTTTATCCCCTTCGACAAATATCTCTCCCTGTGTCGGAAATATCCTGTTGGTAATGAGATTCAGCAGGGTTGTCTTTCCCGCTCCGTTTCTTCCCAGAAGGCCGTATATCTTGTTTCGCTGCAGATTCAATGAGACATTGTCAAGGGCGGTGGTGTTTCCGAAACTCTTTGTAATATTTTTAATTTCCAAATAACTCATCATTCAAACCCTCTTTCCAGCATTTTTAGTATTTCCTCCTTTGAGATCGAAAGCTTTTTGGCCTCCGAGACCAGTGAGGTAATATAAGTTTCAAAAAAAGCTATTTTTCTTTTTTCAGATATTTTTTCCTTAGCGCCGGTTGATACAAACATACCTAATCCCCTTTTCTTATAAACTATTTCATCCTCTACAAGCCGGTTTATTCCCTTCAGGGCAGTAGCGGGATTGATCCTGTAACCCACTGAAATCTCCGTTGTAGACGGGATCTGCGATTCTTCCTCATAAGCGCCCGAAAGGATAGCATCCTCCAAGCCTTCAGCCAGTTGCATGTATATCGGTTTCTCACTTTTAAAATCCAGCTCCAAATCATCACCACCCAATTAGTTATATAGTTAATTACTTATGTAACTAACTATATAACCATTCGTAATAAATGTCAATAGCCTTTTATACAAAAAATTTTCCACTTTCCCGGACAACAAAAAAGACATACCGTGTAGTATGCCTTTTCATAAAAAGTACCATTATTCAATTAAATCTTCTGCGGTTTCAGGCTTGTTTACATCATTTATATTGAAAGAATACTGCTCATTCTGAGCAATTCCTGGTCGATATCCTTCTTCATTGAAAGCGCCTCTTCTATATCGATATCTATGATCTTTGAGTCCTTTACGGATATTATCCTGTTGTGCACTCCGTCCTTCAGCAGTTCCACGGCTTTAACACCCATGGCGCTGGCCATTACCCTGTCCTGAATAGTTGGACTTCCGCCTCTTTGAATATATCCGAGAACCGTTCCCCTTGTCTCTATTCCCGTAAGGTCTTCTATTTTTTTCGCCAGCTCAAGCGCTCCGCCGATCCTTTCGGCAACGCCTTCCGCCAGGATGATTATATAGTTTTTCTTTCCGTTGTTGCGCCCCTGTATGATTTTTCTGATAATATCCTTGTCAAAATCAAACTCCTTTTCAGGGAGCAAAATTACTTCCGCACCGCCGGCAATACCTACATTCAGTGCAATGTGACCTGCTCGGCGTCCCATTACCTCCAGAACGCTGCACCTCTCATGGGAATATGCAGTGTCCCTTATTTTATCCAATGCATCCTGCACCGTATTCATTGCCGTGTCATAGCCGATGGTGTATTCGGAACTTGCGATATCATTGTCGATGGTGCCCGGCAGGCCCATGACTTTCATTCCCAATTGGCTGAAATCAAGCGCTCCTCTATAAGAGCCGTCTCCGCCTATAACAACGAGGGCATCCATTCCGAAGGCTCTTGATATGGACATCCCCTTCTGCATTCCCTCTTCGGTGGTAAACGCCTTGCATCTGGCGGTCTGCAGTATTGTGCCTCCCCGGTGGATTATATCAGATACATTTCTGGCGGTCATTTCAGATATATCACCGGTGATCAATCCGTTGTAACCCTTTCTGACTCCAAGCATTTTAAACCCATAATAAATTCCGGTTCTTACCACCGCACGGATGGCGGCATTCATACCCGGCGCATCCCCACCGCTGGTCAGTACTCCGATTGTTTTTATGTCACTCATAACGAATCCTCCCTAAGACCTCATTTAAACTATTAGTAATAACGAAAACTACTGCTTATCTGTTATGGTCTTCCCCATTGAAGCAACATTAACCCAAATAACAAATTCAATGTATTTAATGTATTGTAAAAACAACAATAAAAACCCAATTTAATTTATTATAAACCAATACAGGACTTTAAACAATATTATTCTATCAGTTTTTTACAGTATTTATCACCTGTTCAGCGCAGGCACGCCCGATAACATCGCCTGCCAGCACCCTTGTTTCAAAGCCTGCCGCCGTCTGCTCGAGTATTTCCTTATCTATAAGTACCCTGTTGTTTTTAAAAAACAGCAAAACCGTGGAGCCGCCAAATTTAAAAAACCCCTTTTCGTCTCCTCTTCGGGCTCTCTTTCCCGGTGTGTAGGACTGGACAATGGAACCCACCGAAGTAGCCCCTACCTCCACATACAATACCTCTCCGAAATTATCCGATGAAAAAATGCTATAGGCTCTCTTATTTCTGCAGAAAATCTCAGGGATCCTTTGCAATGCCACAGGATTCACAGAATAGTAATCTCCGCCGGCATTAACGGTTTCACCGCAAATACCTCCGTCAAAGAAATGAAATCTGTGGTAATCCGCAGGACACAGCCTTAAAACCAGGTATGTCCCGCCTGCATATTCCCGCGCCAGCTCCCGGTTTTGCAGCAGCTCTGCCAGGCTGTACTCCATGCCCTTGATCTGGATCATTTTATCCGTATCAATATTATCCCATGCCTGCAGGCGTCCGTCGCCCGGTGAAAGAAGTTCTTCTCCCGGCTTATTGAAATCTCTGGCTCCGTCTTTCAGCCTTCTGGCAAAAAAATCGTTAAAGCTCTTAAAATCCTCAATTTGGCCGGCACATTCGTCCATATCTATGGAAAAATTTTGGACAAAGCTCTTAATGCTTCTTCTGCTCAGCCTCGAATCACAAAAAAAACCTGTAAGGGCGGAATATATTTTTCGCTTTACCAGCACTTCCAAACCCAGCCTGCCCGCTCTGGTAGTATATAAGACATCCAGCAGGCTCCCGCCCGCAACCTTTTCAATATCGTACTGCTTTGTCTCACGGTTGTATATTTTTATCATAAATATGCCCATGCCCCGCCCCCCGCACAAAACATCACGAAAGCCGGCATGGGCCCGGTCCCCCATTTATAATTTTTTTAAAACTTCTTTCAGCCTTATTTTTCTTGTAACCCCTGCTCCGGGAAGGTGTATTATAAATAGTGCATTCAAATTAATGATACAAAACCGTCGCCGCCTTGTCAAACCGGGAATCAGGGCAGATCTTTCCCGCCTGTCTTTCCGTCCGGGCGGTTTTACATGTTTCAACCGTATTGCCGTATTATGCCGTAAATATCCCCCGAAATAAATTCAGGGACTGCCGCACTAAATTATTTAGTGTGCAATCCCCTCCTTCATTCCGGCTCCTGATTTAAGGTTTCGGAATTTCTGCTATACTATACTACATCGTAACCCTGGTCTTCTATGGCGTCCTTTATATTATTCACGGCTACTTTTGCAGAGTCAAATTCCACCGTGACCTTTTTGCCTTCCAGGTCAACCGCTACAGTATTCACACCGTCCAGAGCGCCCACAGCCTTTTTTACCGCATTTTCACAGTGGCTGCAGGACATGCCCTCAACATTCAGAATTTTTGTTTCCACTGCCATAATCAACACCTCCCTTAAAAAATATTACTTGAGCTATATTGTTTAATTACGTCATTTTCAGAAGCTTCAAAATCTTCTCCAATGATTTCATTCAACTCCAGTTCAAACCCCTTCAGCTTGGCGGCAATTTGCGTTTTCAGCATTTTCGCCTCCTGGTGTATGCGTTCCAGTCTGGCTTTTTCCATTTCAGTCTGCCTTTCCAGCTGCTGTTTTTGGGAAAGCGCGTTTCCCTTTGCTTCCTCCAGTATATTTTCAGCCTGGCGCTGTGTATTTATCAGCACATCGGCGATTTTCAGCTTCAATTCGCTGCTTTCAGCCTTCACTTTGTTCAGCTCTTCAAACTGGTTCCTCAGCTCACGGTTCTGTTTTTCCAATTCCGCCAGCTTTGCATCCTGCTCTCTTATTCTTCTCTCAAACCCTTCGATTTCAACCTTTTTCCCTATCTCGGCATTTATGGCCGGTACAGGTTCAGGAAGCTTTTTCGCCTTTGCCGCCTTGCCTTTTTTAACTTTTGAAGGGTTATAGCCTTTCAGGCTCAGGGAATTGGTTACAACCGATACCGAGCTGAATGCCATGGCGCCTCCTGCAATGATGGGGCTCAACAGTCCAAGAGCCGCAAAGGGTATGCCGATTATGTTATAAAAGAACGCCCAGAAAAGGTTCTGTTTGATCTTGTTCATAGTTTTCCTGGAAAGCCGTATGGCCGCCGGAATGGTTCTCAGATCGCCGCGCATCAGGGTTATGTCCGCCGCTTCTATGGCAACGTCCGTTCCCGTGCCTATTGCCATGCCTATATCCGCAGTGGCAAGGGCCGGAGCGTCATTTATGCCGTCTCCCACCATGGCTACGTTTTTGCCCTGTGCTTTCAGCTTTTCCACCTCCTGGGCCTTATTCTCAGGAAGAACCTCAGCCAGTACATTGGTTATGCCCACCTGCCTTGCAATGGCATTTGCCGTTCTCTTGTTGTCGCCGGTGATCATATATACTTCAATTCCCATTCTCCGCAGTTCGTTTATCGCTTCACCGGAGCTCTCCTTCAGGGTATCGGCAACCGCCACCACCGCTTCAAGCACGTTGTCCACCGCCATCAGCATGGCTGTTTTGCCGTCATCCTCAAGCCTTGCCAGGGTCTGTTCAATGCTCCCCATGTCAACGCCTCTTTCAAGCATGAGCTTTCTGGTGCCCATATAAACAGTGCGGCTGTCTATTACCGCTTCAACGCCTCTTCCCGGGATTGCCTCAAAGCTGTCCGGATCCGCTATGCTTCCGAAGGCTTTTTTGCTGTGCTCATAAATAGCCACTCCAAGAGGATGTTCCGAGCTCTTCTCGGATATTCCCGCCAGCCTTACGATCTCCTGGCGGTCCAGCCCGTTCAGTGAAATAACGTCTGTGACCTCCGGCTGCCCCTTGGTGATGGTCCCCGTTTTGTCCAGGACCACAGCATTGAGCTTGTACGCCATCTCAAGGTGTTCTCCGCCCTTTATGAGTATACCGTTTTCAGCGCCTTTTCCGGTGCCCACCATGATGGCCGTGGGCGTGGCCAGCCCCAGCGCACAGGGGCACGCTATTACAAGGACTGCCACTGCACTGACGATTGCCTGTGTCAGGTCTCCCTGCACAAAATACCATATCAGAAATGTAACGAGCGCAATGCCAACCACCACAGGTACAAATATTCCCGAAACCTGGTCCGCGATTTTCTGGATGGGGGCTTTGGAGCCCTGGGCGTCCTCAACCATCTTTATGATCTGGGATAGCGCCGTATCCTTTCCGACCTTGGTAGCCTCAAATTTAAAAGTTCCGAATTTGTTGATCGTAGCTCCAATGACATAGTCTCCGGCTTTCTTTTCCACCGGAAGGCTTTCTCCCGTGAGCATGGCCTCGTCAATTGAAGAATTGCCGTCAATGATCTTTCCGTCCACAGGTATTTTTTCTCCCGGCCTTACCACCACAATATCGCCGGCCTCCACCTCTTCGATGGGTATGTCCTCTTCCATGCCGTCCCTGATGACTCTTGCGGTCTTGGCCTGAAGGCCCATGAGCTTTTTAATGGCCTCCGAGGTCTTTCCCTTTGCGACCGCCTCAAGGTATTTTCCAAGCAATATCAGGGTAATGATAACGGCTGCGGCTTCGAAATACAGGTCCTTCATTCCGCCCATTTTCGGCGGCTCAAAGAAAACATTGTACAGGCTGAAGAAATACGCCGCCGATGTTCCCATGGATATCAGCACATCCATATTGGCGCTTCTGGCCCTCAAGGCAAAAAATGCGTGTTTATAGAATCTGAAGCCTATTATAAACTGGATTGGCGTTGCAATTACCAGCTGGAAATACGGATTGTGCAGGTACGGCACATCAATACGCAGCAATGACAGTATCATGGCCGCCACCAGGGGTGAACTCAGAATTACCGAGATAATGAAGGTGATTCTCAGCTTTTTTATCTCCCTGTCGCGCTGTTCCTTTTCCCTGTCCCGGGTAACCTCTTCAGCCTTTTCAGCACCGTATCCGATGGACTGAACCGCCTTGATTATCTCGGAAACCTTTATTTCATCCGCATCAAATTCCACGGAAGCCTTTTCTGTCGCCAGATTTACCGAAGCCTTGCTGACTCCTCCAAGCTTGCTGAGCTTTTTCTCTATTCTGGCAGCGCAGGCCGCACAGGTCATACCGGTTATTTTAAGCTGGATCCTGTTATCCTCTGCTTCCTTTTCCTTTATGATCCCATAGCCCAATCTGCTTATAACCTCTTCAAATCTCTGCACATTGACCTGGCTGTCCTCAAATTCCAGCGTGCCTCTTTCCATAGCAAAGTTAACATTTACCGATTTCACGCCTTCAAGTTTATTTAAACCCTTTTCAATCCTTGCGGCGCAGGCCGCGCAGGACATACCTGATATTTTCAAGGTCTCTTTTTTCAACATATATCCTCGTCCCCTTATTCAATCTGTTGTTGTCATCCGCAGCAACCGCCGGCACCTGCGCCGGCCGCAGGCGTGTAGTTCTGGATTTCCTGCTTTATTGCGTCAAGGTCTACATTGTTTATATCATCCACCACTTTTACATAACCATGGAGCATTCCCATTCCGCACTGGAAGGTAAAATCCTGCTGTGCAGGCAGCCACGGCGTTTCCTGCTGGTCCGCCTGGGAGATATCCAGCTGGCCCTGATACTCCGGAAATACCACTGTAGCATTACAGCTGCTCAGCTGTTCCGGATTAAATTTTATTTTAAAATCCGTGCCCTTCTGCAGTACAAACACTGCCGGAGTATATCCCTGATTTCCCACGGTAACCGTAAGCTCCTGCTTTCCGTCCTTTATCTGTGCTATCTGGATATTGTCCGTGGGTATATTTCCGTTTTCAAAACCGGGAGGCGTGGCCCCGCAGCAGCCTCCGCCGCTTATACCCGTTCCCGGGTCTGTGGAATTATCCAGCTGAGCCGCATCACTGCCGCTTACGCTGTTTATATCATCAACTACCTTGATATTGCTCCTTATCATGCCCATCCAGCAGGAATAGGGCACATCGCCCGCCGCGTCGGGAGTGAATTCTATTATGTTGTCCCCCGGCACAAGCTTCTTTTGAATATTGTATTTCGGTATGTTTATTGTCTCGTTGCACCCGTTTATATCGCCGGCATCCGCTTTTATGTCCCATTTTACCGGTATGCCCTTCTGCACTATGATAGGTTTATATCTACCCGATTCCAGGCTGATCGAAACATTCTGAACATTCCCTTCTATTTTTGCCACACTGCCTGAAGCAGCACCGGTGGAGGCCCCATAGGCCACATTTATTCCCGACAGGCTCAAACCTCGGTTCAGCATTATTATTCCCAGGATCATTACCAGTGCGGCGCTTACTTTCATCATCCTGTGAGTAAATTTTCCGCTGAGGAAGGAGCTCACCGCGCCAAAACCAAACATGAGCGGCACCGTTCCCAGGCTGAACAGGAACATGGACAGTGCGCCGGCATAAAAGCTTCCGGTCCCCAGAGCGTATATCTGCATTGCCTGCAGCGGGCCGCAGGGCATAAGTCCGTTCAGGAGCCCCACATACAGCGGACCGCGTTTTCCGTTGTTATTGTGGACTTTGTTTCCGAATATCTTCGGCATTCTCGGGTTAAATTTCCTGAGCCATGGGAATATGTTCATCATATTCAAGCCCATTATTACCATGAATATTCCGGACAGTATTGCCACAATACCCTTTGCGGTGCCCGAAAAGCTTATTACCGAGCCAAGGGCACCTACGATACCGCCCACTACCGTATAGGAAATCACCCTGCCCGCATTATACAGAAGGCTTGGTTTCAGCTTTGCAATCCGGCTGGGCTCGCCGTCTCCGAATTTATACGAGACGCACTGGGAAAGGTTTATACCGCCGCACATGGCGATACAGTGCAGGGAAGTGATCAGCCCGACTATGAACAACACCCCGTAGCCCATATTCTGGTTTACCTGGGGAATAAAATTAAAACCCACGGTATTTTTTATAACAAGATAAGCCGCCAGAATTATGATACCTATTCCCAGTAGCTGATTTATGGTCATCCTGCTCTCTGCGGAATTGCTGTCCTTACCGCCCTGGATCTTTCCACCGCTTTTCTCTCTGGCTTTATAGTCAAGCTTTTCAACGGTATCAATAAGCGCTTCAAGCGTCACAGCCGCGGGATCATATGTGATGTGGGCTTCGGAGCTTCCATAGCTGACTTTGACCTTTTTTACCCCGTCTATTTTTCTCAGCCCGTTTTCAATTCTCATTTCACAGCTGGTGCAGGTCATACCGTCTATATGAAGTATCTTTTCAATATCCCCGCCCGACGTGCCGCCGCTTTTCCCGGCAGCTGTGATTCCGGCTGACGGCTTGTTTTTCACTTTGTAACCAAGCTGCTCTATTATTTCAACTACCGTATTAAAGCCGGTAATATTGGCATCATAGGTTATATAGACATTGGAGCTGGTATGCATCGCCTTTATGTTGTCCACTCCGTCCACGCCGCTGAACGCACCTTCTATTTTCTTTTCGCATTCCGCCCCGTTCATGCCTTCCACCTGAAGGACTCTATGCATGAGTTTCTTCTCCATAGTTACCTCCCACTACGTTGATTCCATATGGTCATAAGTTAATTTTTCCAGTTGGCAAATATCTGCTTCGCCTGCTGCAGGAATTCCCCGGATATAACGATGTTTTCTCCGTTGTCGGTTTTCTCTCCGTCAAGTATTGGAACCGGATTGCAGCCGCCTTTTTCTTTTTCCACCTGATCGGGCTCAAACCTGTTTCCGCAGTTCTGGCATACCAGCGTGGTGCCGTCCAGTTTATAGTAGCCTCTTCCCGAGCTGTAACAGACCTGGCAGGTATTAAATGCCGTCCTTATGGTACCGTCCGAGGCTTTTAACGCGAGTATCTCCATTTTTGTACCGCCCGCCTTGTACGGATAAAACGTTGCCGTCTCTGTGATGTTGCTCTTTGGTATCAGCAGGTCCTCGCCTCCGGAGGAGCTGGTTGTTTCGCCGCCTGCAACTCCTCTTACTATCAGGATCAAAACTATTATGGCAGCCACAGAGCCTATTCCAATGTATATTTTATTGTTTTTGCCGCTGGGCTTATTATTATTTTTTTTCGAAGGCGTATTCTTTTTAGTATTTGTATTGGAAGCCATCTTTTCTCCACCTCATGATATTTTTTATGATCTATTCCGCAGATCTGTCTTCCGGCAATAATTGAGTTTCCTGACGGACATTTTCAGTATCCCGTTTTTTATTTCCCTTGAACATCATAGGCAGCATAAATATCATCATCAAGGGGCATAAAAACGGCGCTATCCACGCCAGCGTCCTCGAGACGCCTTCTCCGCCTATTCTTCCGATCAAAGGCAGCAGAAGTACAATAAGTATTGGAGCGCCGCAGCAGAGCGCCATCATCAGCATGTGGGCAATGTGCCCTTTATGCCCGTTTCCGTTTTTATTTTCTCCGGTATTATTGTTCCCGTGGCAATTCATTTGAATCTTCCTTTCTGATTAATATTGTCTGAGATTAAGATATCAGATAAATGTGGAGGAATTATGGAGATGCGGGTTTCAAATGTTAACAAACTATTAACTGTGCTTTTGCCGCCTGAAGCGGCGGATGCAATATATGTGAAAGGCGGGTTATGTACGGGTTGTCCTTGTGCCTGGCGCTTTCGTCCAAAGTGATTTACCAATGTACTTCTGTACTTCTCCGGAGCGCTTCAAGGTACACTACGCTTAGTGCAGGATTTGAAGCCTCTGTACTGCCTCAGTCCCGGTACTGCAACTGCCGGCGACAGCCGGATCAAATCCTGCAATGCGCTCATAAAGTCAATTGCGGTTGTACCTCCGCTTTCAGGCAAATGCTGCTTTCAGCCGACAGCGGTTGGCTTATTGCTTTTCACTTTCTCTGGTATATGCTATCAAGACAACTTCCTGCTTCATTTTCATTTTTAACTCTTCTTCATACTTCGAGATATCCTGAATGATATCACTTTCACCGGCTAAAGCCGCAAGCTTATATAAATCGTGCATAAACCGTCCTCCTGTATATTCAAATTTGTTTTTATTATGCCGCAAAGTCTTTTTTAAATGCAGAAACCATAAAAAATGCGGTCCACTATTAAAGTGAACCGCATGAGCTTCTGATTTTCTCTTTTTTATTTGTTGAATGCTGTCTCCTTTAATTGAACCCCGTCCGTATCAAACAATGTTCCGTCGTTATCCACGTACCTGTATTCGTAAGTATCGTACCAGATCATTTTCATAGTTCCGTCGGCCTCCTGATACAGCTCCTCCCTGACAGGAAATCCGGTAGCTGTGTCCACATAATATACAAGACTGGTTTTTACCTGTACATTATCCGGATTTGAACTCATATAGGTCTGGGACAGCTTTTTCAATTCTTTTCCATCGGAAGTCTTTTCCGTACCTTCAGCTTTCCAGTCCGGCAATGAGCTTCTTTCTTTTATGCTTGCAAACGCATTTAGCTTGATGCCAATGGAAAAATTCTTATAAGCTGCATCTTCTGACATTTTTGTAATGGTGCCGCTTACGGCGCTGCCATTTTCATCTCTTTGGACGGTGATTGCCTCGAGCCCGTTATTTTTCAGATAAGTACTATGGAAGTCCGCAAAACTGTTTTCTCCGGTAATTATTTTACAATCCTCCCTGTTTTCAAAGGTTTTGGGATCCAGCCATGTCTCGGCGATAAAGCTCTTATCACCGCTGAATTTATCCTCCCCGGTTATGGTATGAATTGTTTTTGTATACTCAATAGTGCCCTGTGAATTAATGAGTTTTTGCGCCAGATCATCCACTTTTACAGCATTTCCTGTATCTGCCTCGGACATCAGCACATTTTTATGGACCACATCCATCCCGTTTGCAGCAAATGCAATGGCCCCCACACTCCCCGCTACAACAACCACCGTTGCTATACCGGCAGCAATCCTTCCCTTGCTTAATAATTTTAATTTCATGATTATAATACCTCCGCTTTATGATTTGATTTTGGGAATTGCGCATTTCCTGTCTACAGTTGTTATTATAAAAAATCAATATATTGAAAGTATCGATAATTTGTAAATTAGTTGCAAATCCCTGGGAAGGCTATTTTTACCTTTGTGCCCTGCTCCAGCCTGCTTTCGATTTCAATTTTTCCCCTGTGCAGCTTTACAATTTCCGCACAGATGGCAAGCCCCAGGCCGGCGCCGTGCTGAGCCCTGGATTTTACCTTGTTCACCATGAAAAATGGCTCAAAAACTTTTTGGATATCCTGTTCGGGTATCCCTATGCCCGAGTCCTCAACTTCAAGTACAAAAAGATTGTCCGGGGTATAGCGCCCCTTTAAATATATTACGGTTCCTTTCCTGGAGGCCTTCATGGCATTATCCAGAAGATTGGTGCACAGCATCCTGAACAAATCCTTTTCAAGCAAAACCTGACATGGCTCAACATCAATTGCCAGTTTAATACCCGAGCTTGCCAGCCTTGGCTTTAATGCCTCTTCCGCCTCAAAACACAATTGGCGAATGTTTTCGCTCATTAAAACCGGATTCCCGTTTTCAATAAAAATGAGATCCATGAGTTTGAATGACAGGCTTTCCAGCCTTTTTCCCTCGGAGTAGATATAATTTAAAGAACTGAAAAAAATCTCTTCATTGTACCTGGAAGTGCGTAAAAAGTCGGCATAGCCGATGATGGATGTGAGAGGCGTTTTTAATTCATGTGTGAGATACTCTATAAAGTTCTGCCTGTTCTGCGCAAGACTTTCCAATTCATCCATTTTACTTTCCACCGCCTCGGCCATTTGATTGAAATTTCTGGCCAGTATGCCCACTTCATCCTCTGAGCGCACCCGGACCCGCTGTGTGTAATCACCTGCCGCAATAGTCTGTGCCGTTCCGGTCAGCCTGCGTATTGAACGCGTTAAATACCAGATTATCAGGTATAGCCCCATAGCCAATATGCATGTGATGACCATATCCATTTTTAAAAAAAGACTGTACTGCGCCGATTTTTCAGCATAAGTGTCCGAAACATCGCGGATATAGCTCAATTTGAATGAATCCGCCCCGAGCTTTAGCTCATTTGTGACAAACAGGTAGCTTTTTTTATCTATATCCCGTATAATGTATTTCCGGCTGCCGGAAGGGGGAACGCTGAGTTCCTCCCTGGGTCCTGACACTTTACCTTTAAAGCCGTCAAAAACAGCGGCATTATTTTCATCCAGTATTTCAATGGATACCAGCTTCCTGTCAAAATAACCAGTATACTCCTGGGAAGTATACTGCAGAAACTGGCGTGTACTTTCTCTGGTCAGCCCCAATTTTTGATTTAAACTGCTGACGTATGACCAGTTGTTTAAAATGCCGGAATATATGATATGCTGTTCTGCCAGGCCCCTCTCCACTTCTTTCTGCAAATTCCGGTTGAAATTATGTCCGATCAGATAGAGGGAGGCGGAGACAAATACTGCCTCAAACAAAATAAATGTACATAAAAACACCTTTTGCCAGAGCTTCATAAACCGTCCTCCAACCTGTACCCAAACTTATATACGGTTTTTATCTGCCCATCCCACTCCAGCTTTTTGCGCAGCCTCTGAATATGTATATCCACGGTCCGGGTCTCTCCGAAATACTCGTATCCCCATACCATTTCCAGTATTTTCTCCCTGGTCAGGGCTTTATTCCTGTTCCGGATGAGAAGCAGCAGCAGCTCATATTCCTTCAAAGCCAGGTCAATCAACGTTCCCGCCTTCTTTACAGTGCGCTCCTCCGGATTTATTTCCAGATCCTCATAAACCATTATCCCGTTATTGCTGTCGAAACGGCGGAGCACAACTTCTATCCTGGCCAGAAGTTCAATGGCTTCAAAGGGCTTGACAATATAATCCTCCGCTCCCATTTTCAGACCTTTTACCCTGTCATTGAGACTGTTCCTTGCGGTCAGGAAAATCACCGGTATACCGGCGGAACGGGTCTTCTCCAACAATTCAAACCCATCCATGTCAGGCAGCATAACATCCAACAATATCAGAGCCGGAGCATAACTTTCAAGAACCGAAAGCGCCTCATTCCCGTTATAAGCCTGCCGGCTCTCATATCCCGCTACATTCAGGTTCAGGCGTATCAAGTCTGAAATGGCCGGATCGTCTTCTATAATCAATATCTTGTCCATCATCATACCCCATTGAGATCTCAAATTAACTGCATATATATCAATTATAAAATATGATGATGTAATTATTATTTCTGAGTTGTAAACAAGTTGTAAATGTCACCGTTTTGGGATATTCCACACCTGCGTTAAATATTCCCGGATGCCCATGCCGGGCGTACGAATACAAAAAAATTGAGGAATGCTGTTGTTACAACATCCCTCAATTTTGATTTTAATATTAAATTCTAAAACTCTGGAAGAGCTGAAGCCCGGGAAATCTCCGGGTTTTCCGTCCTTCTACCTTTTGGATTTCGCCGTGACCGTGTACAAATTATTTTTTGAATCATAGGTCAGCACAACATTTACTAGAGGATCATGCAAATATCCTATAGTCGGCTTTATATTTTTATCAGCCACCCTGAAGCTCAGTTTGAAGCCGTCAATCCAGTAAAAATTCTTAAGCAGATAAATTCTGATCTCATCCTGATTTTTGAGTTTCATCGGATCAAGATCGGCATCAGAATAATAGTCAACCTCCGGAACGCCCATCCACGGTGTGTGGTCATTCATAAACTTAAACCGGTCTACAAGAAAGTATGTATAATAGATTTTTCCGTCATCCTTGTCATCCCAGGTTGTATCAACAAACTTCCATTGACCGTTTATAAATACCGCATTCCACGCATGGTTGAAGGTATATGGATTACCGATTTCAAAAACGCAGGGAACGGATATTCTTTGACACAGATCCTTAAACAGCAGGGAATAGTCCCCGCAGACGCCCCTTCCCTGGTCTATGGCTACAATGACGCCTCCGGCGCTCTGCTCATCCTGATATCTTTTGTCATAGGTAACATGCTGGACAACATAGTCATGAATGGCTTTTACCTTTTGTTCCTGTGTCATTCCGGGCTTGATAATCTTTGCCAGAATGGCATCAAGCTTTGTATTCAGCTTTTTAATAACAGAATCCGGCTGCACGTTCATATCCACTTTATCAGTGCTTTTTATTACTTTAGGTTCTATCGTGTAGCCTAATTTCGGCCCATAAAATTCATTATCAAAGTCAATATAAGTCGTTCCGTTTTTTACAGTAAATTTAATGCCGTTTTCAGGAGTGAAAAGCTCGACCAGAAAACCGCCCGTATCTATTTTTGTATAACTCCCGTTTAATTTAATATTGCTTAATACGGTATCTTCAAAATAGTACTCAAAATAGTCCTGGACTTCCTGCTTATTTTCAAACAGGAGGTTGATTGTGTTTTTCCCCACAATGATTTTTGACGGATCACCGGTGCCAAGAGGAATATTAAAGCCTCTTAAATCATGAAATGAAATTCCGTCGCTGTCCAGGATGGCATCTTCTTTGGTATAGCTGCCCTGAGGATCAAATTTATCTTTTTTGGTTTTCATTCCGATATTAAGGCAGCTGGCTACATTAATCTGATCGGCTATGGGTATCTGGTTACAATCCGTAACCTTCAAAGAGTCGCTCCAGCCTTCATAGATTGCATATTTGACCAGTACTCTTGTTGCTTCAAGCCTTGTCAGGGGTTTTTTCAGGTTTTTCGTGTCATCAATAAAGCCATAAATATATGCCAGCTTAATATAATCAGGACTGTCGGCAGGTATGCTGTCATCGTCAATTACCATTTTTTCATCCAGCTTCCTGGTTCCAAAATACAATTCTGCCAGTTCCTCAAGAGTTATGGCCTTTTTAAATCCATATGTAAAAGTATCTGTTAAATCGCCGTCGGTTATTTGTTTTGTTATAGAATCTCTGGCATTATCCGAAGGAGTATCCTGCGGGTATTCATAATATTCCACAACTTTCTCGTCTTCTCTGTCTCCCTGGCGGTTACTTATCAAAGCTCCATAGCTTTCAATAATATCTTCAACTGATTCAGAGCCGTCATAATGGTCGGCATAAGAAAAATCATCGTCCGGAGTGTAGATATCCGCATGGATTTCCGACAGTATCCTGCCTACCATGATTTTGGATAAATTACGTTCTATAAACAGCTTCTCAACTTCGCCCGGCAATTGCTCCATTATATCCGGACTGACTTTATTGCCCTTTTGTACGGATTGATTCAAATACCTGACAATTTTATTTTTAACCTGCAGTTCGGCCGGATCTGCTTCATCCTTTTCCTTCCCCATTTTTGCAAAGTTGCCTACCAGGCCTTCAAACCTGTACAAATCTTCATTATATATATTCAAATATAAACTAACGACTTTTCCATCATAATCCCAGCCATATGAACTGTTTCTTGCAAAAAACAATTCATCACTAAGATGGTCTGAAATTATTTTGTAGTCCTGCTGTGAGAGTCCGCCCAACTCCTCTTCCTTTATTTCAACGGCGACCCTGATGTCGTTGAGCTTCCTTTCGGCAGCAGCCTTGATCTGACTGTCGGATATTTTCTTTGAAGTTCTTTTTATGGTTGGTTTGCTTCCATCCGGAATTATGGCTCCCAGATTTTCCAGAGGTATTACCTCATCTTTTTCATACTGAAGAAATTCCTTCTCCAGCTTTGCGAAAATACTGTCAAGCGCTTTGTTATTTGAAAAATAAGATGCGGCAAAGGATGCAGAATTACCGACTAACAGTGTAACCATTAAAACAATTATAAAAGCTGATAATCTCTTCATATGGCTTTTTGTCTCCTATTGATAATTTTTTATCCATAATTTTCTATTATACTACAAGACTCAGGAATATTCTACAGCTTTTGTATGCATCGGCTAAGCCCGGAATTACGGCTTAGCCGCCCGATTCGCATGGAAATATATTTTACCGGTATTGACCTTACTAAAGAAAATGTGAATACTGCCAGTAAATCAGGGAGAGTATTATTACTGCCAACGGACTTTCAAAGCCGCTTACTCAAGGCAATTGCTGCAAATTTTCTGAAAACTGCACAAAAGTCCGAAAATCCATTAATAATTCCCGCACTTTTCCCACCAAAATTAAATATACGTTAAAATAAAATTATAAAAAAATACAACTCCCAAAATCAGTTTCGTGAACAACGGCTGTAAGCCTTAATATTTCACGTTTAACCCATAATGGAAGTTGCATTTTAATAAATCCCTATTATTCTATATTTTTAGTTTAATTTACTCTCCAAAATATCTTTTCAGCAAGCCCTTAAAACCTGCGCCGTGTCTTGCTTCGTCCTTGCACATTTCGTGAACTGTGTCATGGATTGCATCCAGTTTGAGCTGTTTTGCCCTTGTGGCGATGTCCTTTTTGCCTTGGCAAGCCCCGGCTTCTGCTTCGGCTCTGAGCTGAAGGTTCTTCTTTGTATCCGCATAAACTACTTCACCAAGCAATTCTGCAAATTTTGAAGCATGTTCTGCTTCTTCCCAGGCAGCCAGCTTATAAAAAGCGCCGATTTCCGGATACCCTTCACGCTCGGCCTGTCTTGCCATAGCGAGATACATTCCGACTTCCGTACATTCACCTGTGAAATGGGCTCTCAAGCCTTCGAGTACTTCTGCGTCCACGCCCTGGGCAACGCCTATTCTATGCTCATCAGCCCATGCGGCCGATGTTTCGGTCTGCTCCACAAATTTTTCCTTTGCCGCCTTACATTGCGGACAATTGTCCGGCGCTTCATTTCCTACATGTACATAACCACAAACTGAACAGACAAATTTCTTCATAATTTCAAATCCTCCACTATGTTTAATATATAAATTTTAATTGAGCCTTTGCTGCCGCTTCCGCGGCAACGATTATATATCTACCACATGAAAGATATTTAAAACAAATAAATTTTTAATATTAAATAAGCCGCGGCTCCTGAATCCTGCCTTAACGGTTTTATTCTGAACTCCTGTACTTCTACACTTCTGCTATTCTCCTGGCTTCTGAATTCCGCTTTGGCCCTTCATTCTGAATCCTGATTTCTGACTCCTGAATTCCGCCTTAACATGGATTTATGTGCACCACCGCGTCTTTTACGCCTTTTATATCCTTGACCTTGAATTTTATTTCGGAAGCGATTTTATGGCTTTCATTGACCGACATCTCCCCGTCCACCGAAACCTTGATGAGCAGTATATATCCTGCGCCCACAGGCTTTGCATTGATGCTGTCTATGTGGTCCACGCCGCTTATGGCTTCCACCAGCTTATAGGTGTTTTCCTTAAAAACGGGATCGATATCGGTATCCATCAGTACCTTGAAGGAGCTTATAAAAATTCTGATCCCCGTGTAGAATATCCACAAGGATATACCTATACCTATGGCGCCGTCCACCCAGGAAATGCCCAGGTAATTCATAAATATGCCGAAAATAGTACCCGAGGTGACAAAAATATCATTTCTATGGTCCTCTGAATTTGCCAGCACCAGTAGATTTTCAAAGCTTTTCCCAACACGGTTGGTGTACAGGAACAGAGCCAGCTTTACAACGATGGTGACGATTGCAACAGTTATAAGATACCAGGATGTTTCGAAAACAGAACCGTTCAATATTGAGGACAGCGCGCTTTTAAAAATGGTAAAGGATACGAACATCAGAGAAAGGCTGATTATCATGGAGAATATATACTCGGCTTTTCCGTGTCCATATGGATGATCGCTGTCCTCCGGCCTGCTGGCAATACTGTTTCCCACCAGGGTCATTACCGACGCAAATACGTCTCCGGCACTGTTGAAGCCGTCGGCTATCATGGCCTGGCTGCGGCTCAGAAAGCCTGCCGCAAGTTTTATGGAAAGCAGAAATACATTGGCCACTATGCCAAGCACGGCAACTATTTTAGTAGTTTTAAATCTATCCATTTCTTCGCTCCATTTTGGGCAGATTTATAGCAGCAGGGACACAAAGTGAATCACAAGTCCCACCAATCCGCCTATTACGGTACCGTTAATCCTGATGTACTGCAGATCGGCTCCCACCTGGACCTCCAGTTTGTCAACCATGTCCTTTGTTTCCCATCCATCCATTGTATCATATATCAGCTCTCCCCCCTTGGAGCCATACATGGAAACCGTTCCCTCGGCGGTATCTGCTATGACTGCGTCAATATTTTCCCTGAGCCCGTCATTTCCGGATATTTCCCTTACGACCAGCTCCAATACCTTATCAACCTTTCCGGATAATCCGTCCCTGCTTTCTAAGACGGAATTTTTAAAATCTATGGCCATCTCAGACAGCTTTTCCAGCAGTTGGTCATACATCGGGGATGATACGAACTGTGCCTTTAACTGCTCTCCCTTTTTCACAGTCTCCGGATTGTTCTGCATATCCTTAATAAGCTCCGGCAGCGCCGACAGCAGCAATTTATTTATTTCCGCCGACGGGTTTGTATCCACCTGGTCGGCCTGATCCTTTATAAACTCAAGTATTTTTTTGTAAACCATATCCCCTATGATCGGCATTGTAAGTGTCTTATTTATACCTCCCAGGACAAGCATGGTCTCTTCCTTGTTTTCTCCGATAAACTTGTGTGCGGAATTCAAAATGGCTTTTACCACCGGTTTATGATACCCCGCCTCGATAACGGGTTCCAGCAATGTTCCCATCAGAGGATACAGCTTTATTTCACCTATTTTTTTATCGGCCTGGGCTTTTACAAATTCCTTTATTTTATCATCCGTAATAAATGAGTCCACGATGGCAGGAACTCTGTCCGCAATACTGTTTGCAAGCTTTTCACGGTTATTGCCGATATATTCCGAAATCTTTCCCGTTACGCTCATCCTATCCAATTTGTCCCTGATGAGCTGAGGGGTAAAAAAGTTGGAGACCACGAAATTCGATAAAGCTTCGGCTATCCGCGGTTTGTTATTTTGAATTATCGCCGTGTGGGGTATTATTTTAAGCCCCAGAGGATGCCTGAACAAAGCCACTACGGCAAACCAATCCGCCAGAGCGCCCACCATGGAAGCCTCGGCAAAAGCGGCAATAGACGAAAAGAGCAGGCCCCTGTACTCAAAGTGCTTGAATATGACAAAAACAACCGTCATGAAAACCAGCAGCGAGGTCGCCAGTATTCTCATGTTCCGGAGCCTTTTCCTCAATTCCGCTTCTTCACTGTTATAATTATATTTTTCCATAAATCACAACTCCAAATAATGATGTCAGTTTTATATCTGTTTTGATATTTGTCCCTATATCATTTTATACATTTGTCTCAACATCAGTGTCAACAGGTTTCAAATTTTCTTCTATGACTTCCCATACGTTCTCCAGGCCCTGCCTGTTTTCTGAGGAAAATGGGATTACTTTTACCCCGTTATCCAATTGAAGAGTTTTCCTGATATCGTTTAACCTGATATTTATTTGCGACCTTGATATTTTATCGGCTTTTGTGGCGACGATTAAAGTGTTGACGCCGTAACCCCTGAGCCACTGGTGCATTGTTATATCGCCCTTGCTTGGGGAATGCCGTATATCCACCAAAAGTACAATCAGCTTCAGCCGGCTTTCCTTTCTTGAATATAAATATGTCTCAATAATATTCTCCCAGGAGGCCTTCATTTCCTTTGACACATTGGCAAAACCATATCCAGGCAGATCCACAAGGTATAAATTATCATTTATGTTGAAAAAATTTATCTGCCTGGTCTTTCCCGGCGTTGAACCCACCCTGGCAAGATTTCTCCTGTTGACCAGAGTATTTATTATGGACGATTTGCCCACATTTGATCTTCCCACAAACGCGACTTCCGTATATCCCGTAACCGGATACTGGTTTGGCTTTACGGCTGTGATTTCGTGTTCGGCTTTTTTTATTATCATATGCATCTCCATTCGGTAATAAATCAAAACAGCTCCGCGCATCCGGTCAAAGCCGGATGTGTTTCGTCTGATAATACATCTCACGTGATTATACTATAAAGTCTATTATTTTTCCATTGGCTTTTCTCATGTTGGTCTGTGCATTTTCAAGCATTTCGGTGACTTTTTTATATTCCAGCGGCCTCTTTATTTTCAGAGTGGTGGTTTTTATCAGTTCCTCATAGCTCAGGACAAAATATCTTATAATTTTATACTGGGGAATATCCCTGTTGATATTTTTAATTTCATTCTGAAATATATTTGCCATTTCTTCATCCTCCGGAGTCCTGCCGAATTTTTCAGACAGTACGTCCCTGTTAAGAACTATTTTGGCGCACACCTGGATATCTCCGTCCGGAGCGGTATTTCCCCACACATAGGTCTCTTTTACACCTTCAATGCTGTTGAGGAGAGTTTCATATTCCTCCGGGAATGCTTTCTTTCCGTTGGTGAATACGATCATCGATTTTGCCCTTCCGGTTATGGTTATGAAACCTCTGTCGTCAATGTGGCCCAGATCTCCCGTATGAAACCAGCCGTCAGCTTCTGTGGCTTCTTTCGTCGCATTCTCATCCTCGTAATACCCCAGCATTACATTGGGGCCCCGGGTGACAATTTCGCCCATTCCGTTTTCGTCCGGATTGTCTATTGCCACCTCTATTCCCCTCATAGGCTGCCCGATAGTACCTGGTTTATTGTAGAAGTCGTTGTTTGCGGCTACCACCGGAGAGGTTTCCGTCAGGCCATAGCCCTGGATTACCTTGAGTCCCAGCATTCCAAAGCCTTCTATTATTTCCCTGTCAATAGGCGCCGCGCCTGATACTGCCAGCCGCAGGCCAGGACCTATCTGCTCAAGTATTTTCTTGAATATTTTTCTTCTTATATCGATACCAATTAGCTGCAGCACTTTTGAAAGCTTTCCTGCAAGCCTGACCTGTCCGGCTTTCCCCGATTTTTTTATGCCCTCCTGCATCTTTTTATACATCGCCTCAAGTATTGCGGGCACAACAACTAAAAGCGTGATATCAAACTCTTTCAGATTTTTTGCGATGTGCTTTATACCCTCTGCATAGGCAATGGTCACTCCGTTTTTTATCATGAAAACCATGCCCACCGACAATTCAAAGGTATGATGCAGCGGAAGGATGGAAAGATGCACATCCTTCTCCGGAAACACTCTCAGCACCGAGCTTATGCTGCTCACATCCGCACATATATTCCTCTGGCTCAGCATGACTCCCTTGGAAATGCTGGTGGTTCCGGAAGTAAAGAGCAGTACCGACAGCTTTTCCGGATCGGGACAGACTTCTTTAAACCGGCTGTCCCCTTTTTCAAGTAACTCTCTGCCCTTCCCGAGCAACTCCGGTATGCTGCTGAAATTTTCCGGGTGCTCCCCTTCCAGCTCGTCCATGCTGATAAAATGCCGTATTCCGGCATCTTTTTTAGAAAGTGCCAGCATTTCTGCCTCGAAATGTTTGCTGTAGAATATGGCATCAACCTTGCCCCGTATTATTAATTTCTCTATCTCAATTTCCGGAAGATGCTTGTCCAGCGGTACTGCAATCCCTGTGCCGTTAACGGCCGCAAAGAAGCTCAGCGCCCATTCGTACCTGTTTTCTCCGATTACCGCGATCCTCCCGCCTTTAAGGCCCAATCCATGCAAAGCAGTGCCCAGGGCATTGATTTCTTCATAAAATTCGCCATAGGTTTTCTGGCGGATTTCCCCGTCAATTTTGGACTTAAACGCCGGCTTGTCTCCAAAACGCTCCGCACTGTTTTGTATAAGCTCCTTAAAACCACTGACCTGGTCCGTTTCATAGTACCCCAGCCCCGCTACTGTTTTTCTGCCGTTTACGGCAGACAGAACAACTCCTTTGTTATTCATATAATCTCCTTGGAAATATACTGTATAATTTTTCAAATCCGTATTATTATGCTATAATTATTACCTGGTTATAAATATTATAACCCATAATGAAATTTCTATCAAATTTTTGCTGTGTCCAGGAGGATCATATGCCTAAAAAAATATTGAAGCTGACTTTCGGCGAGGAGCTCGGAAATGCTTTGACCCATGGCATCCCCGCTTTGCTCGTATTGTTTTCCTTCCCTTTTGTGATAATAACGGCCTATACAAAGGGAACTCTTGTGGATGTGGCCAGTGTGACCATTTTTTGTATCTGCATTTTTATGATGTTTCTCATGTCCACTATTTATCATGTTATGGAGCATGACACCACCCACAAGCGTGTCATGCAGGTCATGGACCACATTTTTATATACGTTGCCATAGCCGGCACATACACTCCCATAGCCGCTTCCGTCATAGGCGGCTGGCAGGCGATCGTACTTCTGTCGATCCAGTGGATAATGGTTCTGTTTGGGATCCTGTATAAATCCATATCGAGAAAATCCATACCTAAGATTTCTCTTATGATTTATCTCATCATGGGCTGGAGTATAGTCATATTCATGCCCCTGTTTTTCCAGAAGGCCAATCCCATACTGTTCTGGCTCATTCTTGGCGGAGGTATTTTCTATTCGGTAGGAGCGGCTATTTATGCAAAGAAGGGCTTTAAATACCATCACATGGTATGGCATATATTTGTTTTTCTCGGGGTCCTGACCCATTATGTAGGGATCTGCTTTTTCATGTATTAAGAAAAACAGCGCTGCCAGGGTTATTGCAGCCATGGCCGGCGCTGTTTTTATAATATTACCGATATTGGTTTACGAGTCAGCTTATTTTAAAGTGAATTTGTATAGATATTTCTTACCGCTTCCCTGGTGGCTTTCACCGGAGCAATTGCCAGCAGGCCGTCCAGGCTCGGAGTCTCAAATGCCAGATCCACCAGCTTACCCACTACGTCTTCATTGAAGCCTTCATCCTTGAGTCTTGACTTGATGCCTATACCATCCAACCAGCTTCTGATTCCCGTATAAGCCTTGTCTGCTTCATCGGCAGTTCCCTTAAAGCCCGGCAGGATTGGTTCGAATATTTCGGCCAGCACTTCTCCCGACGCCGGATATATTTCCTTTACAACCGACGGCAGCAGCATTGCCAGGCCAAGCCCATGTGCCAATTCCGGCTTGACGGCGCTCAGGGGATGTTCCAGCGCATGTGTAAAGTGGAGTAACCCGTTGTCAAAGGATGTGCCCGCTATCAGCGATGCATAGAGGAGATAGTATCTCGCCGTGAGGTTTTCAGGGTCTTTGACGGCCACAGGCAGATATTTTGCAACCAGCCTTATGGTCTCCTTTGCCAGAAGTATGGCCAGCGGATTGGTTACAATCGTTGTAGACGCTTCAACTACGTGATTGATGGCATCCACCGACACGTATAAGGTCTGCTCAGCAGGCAGCTTTGTCATCAGCGCCGGATCATCGATTGCATACAGAGGATATATGCAATCGTAGGCTATAGCCGGTTTATATTCCTTTGACGGAATGCTGACAACTGCAAACCTGTCCACTTCAGTCCCCGTACCATGGGTCAGATTGATTGCCACCAGCGGTACTGCCGTATCCGGAACAAATTTCAATTCATATAGCTCCGTGGCGTTTTTATCAGGATTTGCCGTAAGTATTGCCACACTCTTTGCAGCGTCAATAGGACTTCCACCGCCGATTGCAATAACAGCTTCCGCTCCGAAGCCCTTGGCCTCGGCTGTGGCCTCATCAACCTGCTCAACCGTGGGGTTCGGGGTTACCTTGCTGTAAAGCAGGTATGAGATACCGTTTGCTTCAAGAGCTTTTTTGGTTACATCCCATGCCCCCGTTTTAATATGGGAGCTCTTTCCCGTCATGACCATAACCTTTTTGATTCCCCTGGCCGCCAGGTTCTGGGCAACATCCTGCATTTTGTTTATAGCCCCGACTCCGAAGAATGCAGTTGTTTTCGCCCTGATTTCAACCACCTGATTAATATCGATTTTGTTTTCCCACATAGTCCATACCTCCCGTATTTTAAAATATCGTATTTAGTTTTTAATTGTTTCCTGTTTCTTTAACGCAGAGTTATTCTATATTGCAGGTAACTCTTTATTACAATTAAATTGTAATATTAGATTGTTAAAAAAACAACAATCAAATTGTTTAATATTTAACAATCTTTTGCATAGCCGCTTTATCCTTCATCATTATCTCATAATTTCTCAATTTATCTTAATTTTACGTAAGTTTGTTAAGTTATTAACAGAGTTGCGGTATTTATTGGGTCTTGACTTCAAACCAGCCCTGCTGGTACTTGCAAACCGGGCATATCCCCGGAGCCTCCGTACCTTCATGTATGTGTCCGCAGTTGGTGCACACCCATTTGACAGGCTGCTTTTTCTGGTAAATGGTCTGCTGCTCCAGTTCCGTTGCCAGCTGCTTGAATTTTTGTTCATGCTCTTTTTCTATGTTTGCGATCAGCCTGAAGGCCGCCTCCGCCTGTGGAAAGCCCTCCTGTTTGGCAACGTCGGCAAATGCGGGATATATCTTGGAATGTTCCTCATGCTCCCCATTGGCCGCAGCCTTGAGATTGGCCAGAGTATCTCCCGATTCAAAGGGATATCCTGCGTTGACATTCATATTGCCGCTCCCTATTCCATTGACAAGGATATCGTAAAATGCCTTTGCGTGGGCCCTTTCATTTTCGGCTATTTTTTTAAACTCCTGTTCAATGACCGCATGGCCCTCCTGCTTCGCATATTCCGCATAGAAGGTGTACCTGTTCCTCGCCTGAGACTCTCCTGCAAACGCTCTTGCAAGATTTTCGGATGTTTTGGTTCCCGATAGTTTTCCCATTATTATCTCCACTTCCGGCATGGGACAAATAAATCGCTCCATGTCTAAATATTTTAGCTCATATTATTTCCATTATGAAGCAATATATTCTTTTTAATTCTGTTATGGATAATTAAGGGATATTATTGATACGGACAAGAAATTTGATGCGCCCAATTAAAAAAAGGGTATGCTGCAAAATAATAATTCAATACATGTAAAATTCCAATTCTAACCGGTCCTCCCATATTAACCTGCAACTGATATGAAGCACACGGTACATGGAAGTTGTATCGGAGGGCCGTAACGGCTGAAGTTTCAACATGCATTGAATTTAGTTATATCTTGCAACATACCCGCCCCCATGCCGATATGCAAGACTGTTGCCGCATGGGGTGGGCCAACTATTAGTTTGCTGTTATCTCGGTCCATATGCGGTCATAATCCTTTATGGAATCCGCAAGATCCTCAAAGACTTCGCAGTTCTTTATCTGGTCGTCTGTGGGATATGCCGCAATATCGTTCAGCAGGTCCTCTGGCATTTTTTTCTTAGCCTCGGTCTGCGGAGTGGAGTATCCGATGTAGTCGGCATTTTCAAAGGCTATGTCGGTACCGCACATAAAGTCTATAAACTGCTCCGCTTCCTTCTGGTGCTTTGTAGTGTTGAGCACCACCATTGAGTCAAACCAGAGGTTGCTGCCTTCCTTTGGTATCACATACTCCAGGTCCGGATTTTCCCTTTTCATGAACACGGCGTCGCCCGACCATACAACGGCCAGAGCCGCTTCTCCCATAATCATTTTGTCCTTGACCTCGTCGCCCACATAGGACTGCACTATGTCCTTCTGCCTGATCAGCTCGTCTTTTGCCTTTTCAAGCTCATCAATTTTTTTCGTATTAAGGGAATAGCCCAGTTTTTTAAGGGTAATGCCTATTGAATCCCTCTGGCTGTCAAGCATGAATATCTGTTTGTCGTATTTCTTGTCCCACAGTATATTCCAGCTGTCCACAGGTTCCTTTACCATTGTCTTATTGTATATGATGCCCACCGTGCCCCACATGTACGGTACCGAATACTCGTCATTGGGGTCGTAGGCCAGCTTTTTGAACTTGGGATCTATGTACTGGTAATTTGGAATATTGTTGAAATCAAGCTTATTTATCATGCCTTCGTCGATCATGCGCTTGATCATATAGTCTGACGGTATAGCTACGTCATAGTCGCTTCCGCCGGCCTTCAGCTTGGCATACATCACTTCATTATCCGAAAAGGTGTCATACACCACATTGATGTTGTACTTTTCCTCAAATTTCTTTACCACATCTTCTCCGATATAATCACCCCAGTTATACACTTTGATGGTCACCTTGCCGCCGGAAGAAGCAGCCCCTCCGCACCCGGAAAGGATGGCGCCCGCCGACAGCACAACTGCCAGGGCCAATACAAGGGATATTATTCTTTTCATAAACTTTGCTACCTCCAAATAATATATTAATAAATTTTTTAATTTCGTATATTTCAGGCTTCGTACTGCTTTTTCCGCTTTTCTTCCCTGGATGCCCTCACATTTATAATGAACAAAAGCAGCAGCACACAGGCAAACATCAAGGTGGACAGCGCATTTATGGTGGGCTTCACTCCGGTCCTTGCCATCGAATATATTGTGATGGAAAGGTTTGAAACCCCTGAACCCGTGGTAAAATAGCTTATTACAAAATCATCCACCGACAGGGTGACCGCCATGAGAAAGCCAGATATTATTCCCGGCATGATTTCAGGGATAATGACCTTTCTCAGCGCATAAAATGAGGTTGCACCCAGGTCCAGCGCCGCTTCATACATGTGCTTGTTCATCTGCTTCAGCCTTGGCAGCACCGATAAAATCACATATGGTATGTTAAAGGTTATATGCGCCAGCAGCATGGTGAAAAACCCGAGTTTCAGATTAATGATGGAGCCGATGAATACAAACATTATCATAAGCGAGACACCTGTAACTATGTCCGGATTTAAAACCGGCAGGTATGTCAGGTTCATTACAACCGACTTCCTGAACTTTTTCATGCTGTGTATTCCTATGGCCGCAAAGGTCCCTATCACAACCGCTATCAGCGACGAAACCAGTGCAATGATCAGCGTGTTGTACAAGGCGTCCATTATCTGCGAATTTTTAAACAGCTCCCTGTACCAGTTAAAAGTGAAGCCTGTCCAGTTTCCCCTTGATTTCGACTTGTTGAAGGAGAAGGCGATAAGCACAAATATAGGCAGGTACATGAACAGAAGCACCAGTCCCAGGTAGGACTTCATCAGAACTTTTTTCACCATAGCGCGGCTCCTCCTCCCTTGTCCTCATCAAATCTGGACATTATGCCGATGCTGATCAAAATAAATATCATCATAATAATGGATATGGCCGCGCCGAAATTCCAGTCATAAACCGTCAGGAACTGCCTCTCTATGAGATTTCCTATGAGGGTGTACTGGCCTCCCCCAAGCAGCTTTGATATGACGAAGGTGGTGACCGCAGGCATAAATACCATTGTGAGCCCCGACATAACGCCCGGTATGCTCAGGGGCAATGTGACCCTTCTGAACACCGTAAAGCTGTTTCCGCCCAGGTCCTGGGCCGCTTCCACCAGCTTTGTATCTATCTTCATGAGCACCGTATATATGGGCAGTATCATAAAGGGCAGGAAATTATATACCATTCCCAGTACCACAGCGCCGTTTGTGTACAGTATGTTAAAATTCGGCAAATGCAAAAAGGACAATACCGAATTTATGATTCCGTGCTTCTCCAGCAAAGTGAGCCAGGCATACGTCCTCAGCAGGAAATTCATCCACATCGGAATTATAAAAAGCATGGACATGATGGTCCGTTTGCCGTATTCCCTGCTCGCAAGTATAAGCGCCACAGGATAGCCTATGACCAGACATACGGCCGTACTGAGCAGAGCCAGCCACAGGGACTTGAAAAGTACGGATATGAATATTGGGTCCAGAAATCTATAAAAATTATCCAGGGTCAGCCTTATCCCCTGATCGTCCTTCACGGTAAATGCATAAAAGAGGATGAGGAATGAGGGGATAACTATAAAAATGACCATCCATATGAGGTATGGATATGAAACCCATTTTTTGTTCATCTCTCACCCGTCCTTTTCATTATATGAATATCATTTGGGTTGAGGGCCATTCCCACTGCAGTGCCCACCTCCGCCATTTCGGTGTTGTGTATCATCCACAGGGTCCCCTGGGCTTCAACCAGCATCTCAAAATGGACGCCCTTGAAGGTAACGGATTTTACAATGCCGGAGATCATGGCCTTCTCTCCCGGCACCAGCTTCACATCCTCCGGCCTGACCACCACGTCTATGTTTTCATTCTGCTCAAAGCCCTTGTCCAGGCATTCAAACACATGGCCGGCAAACTCAACGGAATAGTCCTTCAGCATTTTCCCCTTGATTATGTTGCTCTCACCTATAAAATCCGCCACAAAGGCGTTTTTAGGCTCGTTGTAGATCATCTGAGGGGTGCCTATCTGCTGAATCTTACCCTGGTTCATGACCACAATGGTGTCGGACATGGTCAGGGCTTCCTCCTGGTCATGGGTGACGTACACAAAGGTTATTCCCATACGCTTGTGGATATTTTTCAGCTCTGTCTGCATTTCTTTTCTCAGCTTTAAATCCAATGCTCCCAGCGGTTCGTCCAGGAGAAGGACCTCCGGCTGGTTGACCAGTGCCCTTGCGATTGCAACCCTCTGCTGCTGTCCTCCCGAAAGGGACTCAACAGATCTTTTCTGAAATTCCTTCAGGTTCACCAGCTCCAGCATTTCATCCACCTTTTTGCCTATGGCGGGCTTATCCAGCTTTTTTATTTTCAGCCCGAAAGCTATATTTTCATAAACATTCATGTGGGGAAAAAGGGCATATTTCTGAAAAACCGTATTTACCTTCCGCTTGTACGGCGGCAGGTCATTGATCCTCTGCCCTTCAAAAAACACATCCCCTCCATCCGGGGTCTCAAAGCCGCCCAGTATCCTGAGAGTCGTGGTTTTCCCGCAGCCGCTGGGCCCCAGCAAAGTCACAAATTCGTTCTTCAAAATGTATAAATTTATATTATTGAGAACCTCGGTTTCCCCGAAGTTCTTCCTTATATCCTTTAAAAAAATTAGCTGGCTCCCGTCCATAACTATGCACCTCAAGTCATTATATTCTTCTTACGGCCCGCGCTTCAAGCGCTGATGCCCTAAAGGGCTGGATCGCCCCCTGTATTTGATTTCATAAAAGCTCAACAGTTTCCCTAAACTTAAAAATTGGGCGGAGATGATACCCACAAGACTACAGCCTCGGTTTTAAAAGGATTTACCAGCTTGTGCGGAGCAGTGGGCTTGAAATAAAAGCATTCACCCTTACGCACTTTGAATTTACGGGTTCCGATACAGACCACGATACCGCCGCTGACCACATACCCGAATTCCTCCCCCTCGTGAGGGTTATCTATATCCGAGCTTCCGGACGGGGATATGGTTATCAAAATAGGTTCCATCATGTTCTTCTGGGCATTTGACACAAGCCACCGGATGACATAACCCGATTCACGGTCTTCCTTTACGAATACGTCGTCCTTTTTAAAAACGACCTTCTCTTCCACAGCCTCGTTAAAAAAGTCCTTCAGATTGGTTCCAAGGGATTCCAGTATATCCATAAGGGTGGCGATGGAAGGAGATGTCAGGTCCCTTTCAAGCTGTGATATAAATCCCTTTGAAAGCTCACACCTGCCCGCCAGCTCTTCCTGCGTCAACCCGCTTTTGATTCTTAACTGTTTTATCTTATCACCAATATTCATAAGGCTGCCTCTTTTTTATCAGCTGACATAAGTCAATTATTATCGGCTAAAAGCCGATAGTTTGGGCAAAGTAAACTTTTTGTTTACTTTAATTAAACAAGAAATAAAGTATCACACTCTAAAAAATATGTCAATATTTAATATCATTTTTCTATTTAATAGGATATGTTTTCATGTACCTGCATAGATTTTATAGTAGTAGTTCAGTTAATTCACATAGAGAGGTGGCCCCATTGATAAAATTTCCGAATTTCGATAAATCCATATTCAAGGTACTGATTGCTTTTGCATTGATACTTTCCCTGCTCACTGTTTCAACGCTGTTTTTATTTAAGGACAGCAGCCAGGCAATTTCAGTATCCACAGATGCTTCAGGAGATAAAAAATTTATAAAATGGGTTGAATTCAACGCCTCTTATACCGCAATGGAAAAAGCGCTCAGCCTGGATGTAAAATCTCATGACAAGCCAATACAGCTGCATTGGGTAGAACTAATGGCATATCTTGCCGCGAAATACGGCGGCAATTTTAACAAATATAAAGCCAAGGATATGGATGATCTGGTTGCAAAGCTGAACAACGGGCAGACCATGGAAGAGCTGACCGCCAAAATGAAATATTACAGCTATTACTACGAAGCCTATGACGCCATATTGGGCAATTTCGTAGGTGAATACGATATCCAGGTCAAGGATTCGGAGGGCAGTGAAAATAAACAGTGGGAAAAGCGTTACGGGCTCAAAGCCTTTTCCCCCATTGCAAAGGGCTACAGCTTCAGCCACTATGACGACTTCGGCACAGGCCGTACCTTCGGATATGCCAGAAAACACCTGGGAAACGATTTGCTCGGTTCTATCGGAACTCCTATCATCGCCGTAGAATCCGGCATCGTGGAAGTTATGGGCTGGAATATGTACGGCGGCTGGCGAATAGGGATCAGGAGCTTCGACCAGAAAAGATACTATTATTACGCGCATCTTAGAAAGGATAGGCCTTTCAATTCCGAACTGTATGAAGGCAAAATCGTAAAAGCCGGAGATGTTATAGGCTATCTTGGAATGACGGGCTACAGCACCCGTGAGAATGTGAACAACATCAAGACGCCCCACCTGCATTTCGGCATGCAGATAATTTTTGACGAGTCGCAAAAGGAAGGTGTAAACGAGCTGTGGATCGATGTCTACAACATAGTAAACCTTCTGCAGAAAAACCGTTCCGCCGTGGTAAAGGATGAGGAGACCCGTGATTACTACAGGGCTTTCGATTTTATGGAGCCAAACAGCGGCTATGATTTCTGAGCTGTTATATATTCAGTATTTGAGAGGTCGACATGGTCATTTTAGCTAACAAAAAAGCACTGAAGTATATTTCTCTGGTTTCCGCCGTACTTTTTACCCTGGGCATTTCATTCATTCTGGTATTGTCCTCCGCCACCAATGTTTTTGATGAGACACGGGGAGGGCAGATCAGCCAGGACGGCATAGCGGTCCCCATTATTATGTACCACAGCATTATGAAAAAATCGCCCGAAATGGGCAAATACGTTATTACTCCCGCTGAATTCGAAGGGGATATCCGGTATTTGAAAAATCACGATTACAATTCCGTCAACATTCAGGATCTGATAGATTATGTCTATAACGGATTGCTGCTTCCGCCCAAACCGGTGGTCATCACCTTTGACGACGGTAATCTGAACAACTACACTTATGGGAAGCCCATATTGCAGAAATATGGTATGAAAGCGGTTATTTCCGTTGTGGGCGCATATACCGAGTCATTTTCAAAATCTCAGCCTCCCACAAGCGACCCTGACTACGCCTTCATATCCTGGGACCAGTTAAGGGAAATAAGCGAATCCGGCTACTTCGAAATCCAAAACCACACCTATAATCTGCATTTCATCAATAAATCCAGGTATGGGATCAAACGGAAAAGCGGAGAGTCGCCGGACAGTTACCGCAATATGCTGACAGCCGACATTCTTAAGCTGCAAAATAAAATACAGGAGGTTACTGGCGCAGCCCCCAATACTTTTACCTACCCCTTCGGATATTCCAGCAGTGAAGCCAAAGCCATCCTGAAGGAGCTGGGCTTCAAGGCCACCCTGTCCTGCGTGGAAGGCGTGAACCTCATCAGCAGGAACAGGGCCGACGTCCTGTACGATCTCAAACGTAAAAACCGTCCCCACGGCATATCTCCGGAGTATTTCTTTAAAAATTTTTGTCCCTAGGATAGCCTATACCGCCTTACTGGTGTATAATGGTTTAAGTTTTATGAATATACCAAAACGATAACCGCGGAGCGATCCGGACACTATTTGTCCGCTCCGGAAAGAGAGACAAGCATGAGCATATTTGAAGCACTGATGCTTTTGAGCTTTGGCGCCGCCTGGCCGGTTCAGATATACAAATCCTATACCTCCGGAAAAACGGCGGGCAAAAGCGTTTTATTCCTTTATATACTGGTGTTTGGATACCTGTGCGGAATTGTCCATAAAATATTGAACAGCCGGGATATAGTATTGTTCCTGTATATATTAAATCTTGTGATGGTCTCCACGGACATATGCCTGTACTACAGAAATAAAGCTCTGGAGAGGAAAGAACTCTCATAAAAAGTACCATTAGTTTAAAAAGTGGTTTTTCTTTCAAACTAATCCTACTTTAGCAGGCACTTCTTTAACCAAATCGACTCTTTCTCTATATACTGGTATTAGAAAATATATTGCCTCCCCGGAGGCGTATGGGTACAGAGCAGGAGGCGTCTTAACTGTCGTACATAGTTGAAATCAAAAATACGGGAATGAATTACCAATCGCCCAACGGCGAAATTCCTGCCATAACAGATATAAGTCTGAACATATCCAAAGGTGAATTCATATGCATAGTGGGGCCCAGCGGCTGCGGCAAATCAACCCTTCTCTCAATAATCGCAGGCCTTTTGAAGCCCTCTTCTGGAAGCATTGCCATTAATGGCAGGGAAATATCCGGGACCAGCGCGGAAGTGGGATATATGCTCCAGAAGGATTATCTCTTCCAGTGGAGGACCATACTCCAGAATGTGATGCTGGGGCTGGAGATCCGCAGAAATATCGCCGCAGAAAACAGGGCATATGTTCACAGTTTGCTTGACACTTACGGTCTTTATGAATTCAGGGACAAATATCCCTCCCAGCTGTCCGGCGGCATGCGCCAGAGGGCGGCGCTGATAAGGACTCTGGCTTTAAAGCCCGAAATACTTCTGCTGGACGAGGCCTTTTCCGCCCTGGACTACCAGACAAGGCTGGCGGTTGCAGACGATATTTATTCCATCATAAAAAAGGAAAACAAGACCGCCATTCTGGTGACGCACGATATTGCGGAGAGCATCAGCATGGCGGACAGAGTTGTGGTCCTTTCGGGCAGGCCCGCCCATGTAAAAAACATATATGATATCAGTCTGACCTGCGAAACCAGAACCCCCTTCTGCAGCCGTGAAGCGCCCGAGTTCAGGCACTATTTCAACGCTATATGGAAGGAGCTGGATGTCCATGTCTAAGTACGGGGAAACAAATATATCAGAGGAAAGAGCCCAATATTTAAAATCCCGGAAAATGCGCAAAATACTCATTTGCCTCACCCAGGTGTTGATACTGATCGCTTTTTTGGCGCTGTGGGAAATCTGCGCCCGGCTGAAGATAATCGATTCCTTTATTACAAGCCAGCCCAGCAGGATAGTCAATACTATTGTCAATCTGTACAATGAAGGGCAGCTGTTCCAGCACATCGGCATAACCTGTTTTGAAACGGTGATCGGCTTTGTTTCCGGAACAATTTTAGGAACGGTAATTGCAGTGGTCTTATGGTGGTCACAGTTTCTTTCAAAGGTCCTGGAGCCCTATCTGGTCATTTTGAACAGCCTGCCCAAAATCGCCCTGGGACCTGTGTTCATTGTCTGGTTCGGGGCCGGAACCACCTCAATAATCGTGATTGCGCTGGCCATATCCCTTATTGTCACAATTCTGGAAGTCCTGAACGGGTTCATGGCAACCGACGAGGAGCAGATAAAGCTGGTTAAGACCTTTGGCGCCGGCAGATTTCAGATATTCAGGAAAGTGGTTTTTCCTTCAAACCTGCCGGTAATAATCAATTCGCTGAAAATAAACGTGGGTTTGTCATGGGTGGGAGTCATCGTGGGAGAATTCCTGGTTTCAAAGGCGGGGCTGGGTTACCTCATAGTATACGGCGGGCAGGTCTTTCAACTGGATCTGGTCATGGCCAGTGTGATTATACTGTGCATTGCGGCGGGACTCATGTACCAGGCGGTGGTGGTGCTTCAGAAGCTGCTGGTAAAAAGCCGCCTGTGATTTTAAAGCTTTAAAAACCAATTCAAATTTATTATAATGGAGGGATTATTTTGAAAAAAGTATGCCTGTTTCTGGCACTTGTTTTATGCGCCGCTTTTATTCTGGGCGCATGTGGGGCAAAAGATGAAAATGTTAAAATACGCCTGAGCGAGGTGACCCATTCTGTATTCTACGCGCCTCAATATGTGGCAATCAGCAAGGGTTTTTTCAAGGAAGCCGGTATTAATATTGAGCTCCAGAACGGCCAGGGCGCGGATAAGGTTATGACTGCGGTATTGTCCGGACAGTGCGACATAGGCTTCGCAGGCCCCGAGGCCAGCATTTATGTGTACAACGAAGGAAAAGAGGACTACTCGGTAGTTTTCGCACAATTAACCAAAAGGGACGGCTCCTTCATTATGGGCAGAAATCCCGACGCCGGCTTTAAATGGAGCAATATGAAGGGAAGGAGCATTATCGGCGGAAGAAAAGGCGGAGTGCCCGAGATGACTCTTGAATACGTATTGAACAAGAACGGTCTCAAGCCCGGAACCGATATAGATGTGGATACCAGTGTGCAGTTTGCCCTGATGGCCGGCGCATTTACAGGGGGCAAGCAGGATTATGTGGCCCTTTTTGAGCCCACCGCCTCAATGCTCGAAAAGGAAGGGAAAGGCTATATCCTTGCCTCCGTCGGGCAGGAAAGCGGCGAGATCCCCTACACCGCATATTTTGCGAAAAAGAGCTACATAGAGAAGAACAAAGAAGTCGTTCAGAAGTTTACCGACGCCATCTATAAAGGCCAGGCCTGGGTTGACACCCACACCCCGGAAGAAATAGCGGCCGAGATAAAGTCCTCTTTCCCCGACACCGACGCAGGGATTCTGGAAACAGTGGCCAAAAGATACCAGGATATCGATGCCTGGTGCAAGGACCCTATATTGAGGGAAAGCTCCTTTGAACTGCTGCAGACCGTTATGGACCAGGCCGGAGAGCTGAAGCAAAAAGCACCCTATGACAAAGTAGTGGACACCACCTTTGCGGAGAAGGCAATAGAAAAGTCAGCAAAATAAAAGCAGCACATTGCAATTTTTTGCCTGCCTGCGGATATACCTGTATCAATGGGACGAAACCGTTAAGATATTAGCTTGAATCTGGTTATAAAGCGTAAAGGATTGCCGGGATACCCTACGGTAAAACTATCATTGTGAACCGCTTCCGGGCCGGGCAATATCCGCGGTTTCGTCCTATGGGTATGGGTTTGTGAGGGATGGCTGTCAATATAAAAATGCACAAAAAATTAACCTGATTTTCTATTGGACAGTTACTAAAAACATAGTATAATTAATTTACATTATTATGAAAGGAGGTGCTCAAAAAATGGAAAATGAACAATTATTTGATTTAATGAATAAGATGTATACCGATATGAATAACGGATTCAGCCAGGTCAATATCAGACTGGACAGAGTTGAAACAAGGCTGGACAAAGTTGAAGCAAGGCTGGACGGGGTTGAATCCAGGCTTGACAATGTCGAAGCAAGGCTTGACGGGATTGACTCCAGGCTTGACAATGTCGAAGCTAGACTGGATGGGATTGACTCCAGGCTTGACAATGTCGAATCAAGG
>JAEWSZ010000040.1 GCA_023397905.1 Bacillota bacterium
GGATATATGCCGGGTATTGGGGCTTGACCCCGAGAAGACAAAAGAGGATATACAAAGATTGAATACGCCGATTCTGGCCGAAATTGACCAGGAGACCAAGGCCATACTTACGGCCATGGATGTGGAGGGAATATCATTTGTAAATTCTCTGAACAGATACAACACGGATACAAAGGCAAAGCATTTGCTGGGGTATCTGAACAAGGTGGATAACGTGGGCAGCAACGGGCTGGAAAAGCTGTTTGACAAGACTTTGAATTATGGTGAGGAGGATTCCATAGCCGTTTTGAGGGACGGAAGCAGCGATTTTCTCAGCGGACTGGGATACAGACTGATCAGATCTGAAGACAGGAAAAACAGCAAACTGGATATAAAGCTCACCCTTGACTACCATATCCAGGAGATCGTTGAAAACGCGCTGGACAGCAGAAGCCTGACGGGAGCTGTGGTAGTTGAAGATGTGACCAACGGCGATATTGTAGCCATGAGCAGCAAACCGGATTTTGACCCCAATGACATCGAAAAATACCTTTCCAACAACAGGGGACCGCTTTTTAACAGGGCTGTGGCACAATACAATTTAGGCTCTGTTTTCAAGCTGGCAGATCTGGCCGCCATGTTTGAACTGCAGCCCACCTACAATATGGTTTTCAATTGTCCCGGATATATACAGGTGGGGGATACCGAATTCAGGTGTACCTCCTTTGCCAGCGGCGGGCACGGAACCGTGGATATCAACAGCGCCCTTGCACTGTCCTGCAACGCGTATTTTATAAATATGTCCCTGGACCTGGGAGCGGAGCCGATTATTGCGATGAGTGAGAAGCTGGGCCTGGGCAATAACACAGGATTGTCAAAACAGGGGATTCCGGAGGCAAAGGGTATAATCCCTCAGCTGCCGGACCTGAAAAATCCCGGGGATGTGGCAAATATGTCCATCGGCCAGGGCCAGGTCCTGGCGACTCCTGTCCAGGTGGCCGACATGGTGGCAACCATAGCAAACGGCGGCTTTAAAAACAATATAAATATAGTTGACAGCGTTGTAAACGCCGCCGGAAACAAGGTGAGGGACCTTAAGGAAACCAACAGGACAAGGGTGATGGACAAATCCACCGCCGACAGGATAAAGACACTGATGGAGGGTGTAATAAGCAACGGAACGGGAAAAAATGCCAATATGGACCAATACGGCGGTGCGGGAGGAAAAACCGGCAGCGCCGAAACCGGACAGTTTATAGACGGTGAAAAAGTAATCCAGGCATGGTTTGCAGGCTATTTTCCGGCGAAAAGCCCCACATATTCGGTGGCAATATTCATCGAGGACGGCAAAAGCGGAGCAGAGGCTGCTGCACCCCTGTTTGCCGAGATAGGCTCGGAAGTGATGAAATTGGGGCTGTAGCTTTTATGGCCCATTTTTGCCAGGTACTGGAATGGGCTTAGCAGTGGTTTCGGAGGAGATCAGAAAGCTTGCGGGAGGGTATTCGTCGGCGGCAAAGGAGATCATGCAGATAGTCAACGACACTATCGTGATAGCAAAATCCTCCGGTGATTTATACGTAATGGCCGGCGATCTGGACAAGGAGATCAAGAGGTTTAAAATAAGCTGAATAAAAATACAAACAGGGATTCATTATCAAATGAATCCCTGCCTGTACGGCTAAAGTTTAACTGCTTCAAGTCAAGAAAATACCGAACTTCTTTAATTTTCCCTGCATTGTCCCAAATCAACATAGTTGATCAAAGCCGACAAAGTTGACCAAAGTCAACGCAGTTAACTTTTTACTGCTCTTGGTAACTGCGGCCACTCTCCAGGAGCGGATACAGCACCCTGAGCACTAACGGAACGCAAGAAATTTTCAATTGCGGGTTTGGCAGAAAAAGAGTTAAACTTAATCAACATCATCATCTCCCAATGCTCGACATTAAAAATCTTGCCTACGTCCTATAATGTCAAATTCACACCTCCGTCAGAAGACATGCTTTCAACACTATTGCTCCACATAGAATACCAATTGAGAAATAAAGCAGTCCAAAGGTACCATCTCCCAACTGTCAGGTTGCTAAACCTTTGCTCAAAGAGCTTGCATCGAAAGATGCAGGTTCTGTCAGGATACTTTGTATCATTGATACATAATATCCCCGAATACAGAGTATCAATGATACAAGGTATCCTTGATATTTCCGTATCCAGTAATTATTATTGCTTTATTCTTTTTTTATATTCTCAAATTTGACTGTCAGATAATAGCACTTTTAAGCCGGTTAAATTCCCGTATGACCGTATTTGCAGGCCATATGTTTTCAGATTGCAGGGGTCAGGATAAAGGTTGGTTCCGGGGTTTTGTATTGTTTTTGTTATTGAAATCCGAACCGGTATTTTCCGGATTTACATTTTCTTCGGATTTATTTCTGGATTTTTTTTTGGAGGACTTTTTATGATCCTTATTTCCTTTATTACTCATAGCAGACTTCCTTTCAATAATAAAATATAGATACTTGTCTGATACTATGATTTGATGAAAAACATTTTTTATTCAACTGCGCAATTAAACTGTATAATTAAAGTGATTAAATTGTTATAATTAAAATATTTAGAGCTATTTATGCATACGGAGGATTTTATGGAAGCCAAAAAAGTTGCCGAGATTGCCACATCGGCCGGTGAAATACTGCTGAGTAACGGCGCTGAAGCATACAGGGTGGAGGAAACCATAAAAAAGATATGCAATTCCTACGGTTTCAACAGTGAGTGTATTTCCACGTCCACTGGCATTTATATATCAATTTCCGACCAGGAGGGAGAATTTGTCACATCCGTTAAACGGATAAATCAAAGGCGGGTGGATCTTTACAGAGTTGAGCTGATCAATTCCTTTTCACGGGACCTGGCTGAAAATCCGGTATCCTATGAGGAGGCAAAACGCAAATTGGACGGGATATACCATGCGCCCAACTTTTCTCTGGGCATAAGGATCGCAGCAGCAGGGCTGACGGCGTTTGCATATACGCTGTTTTTTAACGGATTTTTGCTGGACGCGTTGGTATCCATGGTAATAAGCTTCGGGATATATCTCCTTCTTGAGATCATATCGAAAATAGGCTCGTTTCAGTTCCTGGAATACTACCTGTCGGGTTTTATAATCGGAGCCGCAAGCCTGCTGGTACAGCTGCTTATACCTCAGATCAACAAGGACAACGTCATAACGGGGGCCATTATAGTTCTTCTACCGGGGGTGGCCCTGACCAATGGGATAAAGGATTTCCTCTATGGCGACTACGTTTCCGGCATTGCAAAATTCGGCGAGGCCATACTGATTATTGTAGCCACCGGCGTTGGAATAGTAACGGCGCTTTCAATTTTTATGAGATGGCTTTAAAGGCAGGTAAATACACTTTTTGAGGATAAAAAAACCGCAGGCATGTGGAGGGTATATGAGAGGACAGATATTACAGGTGGTACTTGCGTTTTTCGGCAGTATATTTCCTGCGATACTATTTAATATAGACAGAAGGAAAATAGGCTGGGCGGGTCTGTGCGGAGCTCTGGGCTGGACGGCCTATCTTCTGGTCGTTGGTCAGACCGCAAATCCCATCGCGGCCTCCTTTATAGGCTCATTTGTTGTGGGCTGTTACAGCGAGGCCATGGCCAGAAAAATGAAAACTCCGGCTTTTGAATTCCTGATACCGGGGATATTTCCGCTGGTGCCTGGGTTTACCGTTTATACGGCCTTGCGGTTAATAGTTGAAAATGACCTTTCCGCAGCTTCAAGCAAGGGCATACTGGCTATTGCGGTGGGCGGCAGCATAGGCTTTGGAATAATGCTTTCAACCGCCATTTTTAAATTTATAACCAAGATCAGAAAAAACAGAAGCAGGCATATATCCCTTTTCGGGAAAACTGGAAAAACTTGATGGATTCAGTTCTTTAATTTATAATGTGAATAGTCGGGGCTGCGGCCGGCGGATGTTTCCGGGCGGCTTCCGGCAGTGGATTCCAATATTAATCAGTTGGAGGCAGGGTCTTATGGATGACAGTGCAATATTGATTCAGGACTTATATATGAGCTATGGATCAAAACAGGTATTAAACGGTATAAATATTGAAGTGCCGCGAGGCAGGGTCATCGGATATATAGGTCCCAATGGTGCGGGAAAAAGCACTACTGTCAAAATATTACTGGGAATTTTGACAAATTACAGGGGACTTGTTAAAGTGATGGGCGAGGACATTTCAGGTGGAAATATGGAATATAAAAGGCGGATAGGCTATATCCCGGAGACGGCTGAGATATACGACAGCCTTTCTGCCCGGGAGTACATAACCTTTCTGGGCGAGATGTATGGCATGAGCTATGAAGAGGTGGACCGTAAGGCTAAGAAGCTCATGGAGCTGTTCGGGATTGAAGAGGTGTATGATTCGAGGATATCTTCCTATTCCAAAGGTATGAAGCAGAAGGTTTTAATAATTTCAAGCCTTATACACAATCCTGACGTCTTATTTTTCGACGAGCCTTTAAGCGGCCTGGACGCCAACAGCGTCATGATTTTCAAGGAGATAATGAGCTCTCTTGCAAATCAGGGAAAGACCATTTTTTACTCTTCACATATAATGGATGTGGTAGAAAAAATAAGCGACAGGATTATCCTGATCAACGGCGGAAACGTGGTGGCCGACGGTACCTTTGAGCAGCTCAAGGAACTGAGCAAGGAAGGCTCTCTGGAGGAAATATTCAACCAGCTTACGGGTTTTGACATGCACAAGCAGCTTGCGGACGACTTTGTAAGCGTAATAGGAGAGTGACGGAATGAAAGAATTTTTTTTATTGAGGCTCCTTGACAGATTCAGACCGGTTTTCGAAAAACTCGGAGTTGATTACAGACAGCTGCGTTCAATTTTGAAGATCAAGCTTCTCCTGGATACGAGAAGCGTCCCCACGGTACTCAGCAACACCAAAAATGTGGAAAAACGGAATATCCCGGTTTTGTCCATGTTAATGTACGCATTTATGGGCCTTATGATTTCAATATTCATATGGGTGCCGTTCTCCACCTTTTATAAAATGAACCTTGTAATAGGCATGATGATCTTCATGATACTGGCCACAATGATATCGGATTTTTCAACGGTTCTGCTGGACGTGAAGGATAAAAATATTCTGATGCCAAGGCCCATAGATCCCAAAACAATAAAGCTGGCCAAGTCGATACATATTATGTACTATTTGTTCAGGATCACGCTGGCTCTGGCGGGGCCGTCTTTAATTATGAGCCTTATACATTACGGACCGGTGTTTTTTGCAATATTTTTGGTGGAGATAATATTTATCTGCGGACTGGTAATATTTTTTACATCGCTTATGTATTTTGCCATTCTCAGCCTGTTTGACGGCGAAAAGCTGAAGGACATCATAAACTACTTTCAGATAGGACTTTCGATTTTTATGGCGGTCTCCTATCAATTTATAGGGAGAATGTTTGACATATCCCAGTTGAACATTACATTTACGCCGAAATGGTGGAATTACCTTATTCCCACCACCTGGTTCGCAGCTCCGCTGAGTATTCTGACAGAAAAAAACTATGCGGCATTTTATGTTGTTTCAACGGTGCTGGCGGTGATAATGCCGGCTTTGGCATTGATTGTCTACGTAAAAATAATTGTGCCTTATTTTGAAAAAAATCTTCAGAAGCTCAATGACAACAGCGGAAGAAAGCGGCAGAGGCTGAGGGCTTTTGGCATACAAAAGCTGATCGCGGCAGTTGTTTGCGGCAGCAACAGAGAGCGGGCTTTTTTCAGATTTACCCAGAATATGATATCAGGAGAGAGAAAGCTGAAGCTGCAATTGTACCCAAGCCTGGCTATGGCGGTGCTGCTGCCCTTTATAATTATCTTTGTCACCGGGACCTCAAGATCCTTTTCAGAAGTTTTGGGCTCGCTGCATTCCAGCAAAAGCTTTTTAAGTGTTTACATAGCAATAGCGATGACGGCTGTATCTGTGAATTTCATTGCAAGGAGCGAAAAATACCAGGGAGCCTGGATATACAGGACCTTGCCCGTAGAAAATCCGGCCTTTTTGCTTAAAGGGGCCTTTAAGGCCAGCCTGTTCAGGTTTAATGTGCCCATTACAGGCATTTTGTGTATTATATGCATATTTCTCTTCGGAGCGAGAATTATACCCGATGTGATTTTAATGCTTGTAAATATGCTTCTTCTCACAACGGCAATGTTTACATTGTCCTCAAAGAAGCTGCCTTTCTGCATGGATTTTCAGAATATGCAGGAGGGAAACAATGTGGGAACCAGTTTTTTGATGCTGATAATTTCAGGAGTTATGGCTGCTGTCCACTTCGGAGTCTCATACCTGCCTTTCGGCGTGACCGCCGACATAGCCGTTTCACTGGTCATTACGGCGGTTATGTGGCATTACGGGTTTAAGGTCTCGTGGAAGAATGTTGAACTGAACAGTTGAAATATAGAGGATATGCAACTTTTTCAGCTTTTTTCCGTCTAATAGATATTATACTCTGCCCGGAAGACGGCTGCGGGTAAGCAGTTTCCGCCGCGGATAATTGCCGTTTGGGGAGAGGTATGCCACACATCAGACGCAATATGGTATAATATCTGCAAAGGCAGATATTATACCATTCCTTGGGAATTAGCCGCCCGTGCCATATTTTGGGCCAAAGCCATAGCGCCGAAACGCACATGGGCGATCATACCATAAATTTTTGCAAATTTAAGGTATGATTAGTAACAAAAACAAAACTAAATCCGCCGGCTATTATGTATAGCGCGAAAAAGCGGATTTTCCTGCAAAAGACAAGAAAATAGGAGAATAAAAAAAGAAATGAAAAAAACAATAGCAAGGTTATTGACGGCATTGATAGTATTTTCCATATTTCTGAGCTTTGGGGCAAAGACGGCTGAGGCCGCCGACAAGCTGGACGTTAAAATAAGCGTCGGATATAATGAAAATTACAAGATCGGATACTCAACTCCTGTCAATATAACTGTAAAAAACAACTACAAGGATATCGACGGAGAAGTGGAAATACGGGTGCCCAGCACTCCGGGAAAGTACATGAGCTACGTAAGGCCCATCAGCCTGCAAAAGGACGCCGAGAAGGTAATAACCATAAATGTGCCTGTAAATCAGAACCGCACCAAATATACGCTGAATATTTATAACGGCAGGGATAAAATCTATGAAGACAGCATCTCCACCACTGCGGCAAATAATGTAACAGCCTTTGTGGGAATGCTGAGCGACGATTTTGCAGGCCTTTCGTATATAAATCAAGTTCCGGCAGGGGCTGGAGGAGCTATGGTTCCAAAGGTAATCAGCCTGGATGAGAAGAATTTTCCTGACGATATATTTACACTGTCAGCTTTTGATATCATAATCATCAATGACTATGACACTTCCCGGTTGAGCGGGCTGCAATATGAGGTTTTAAAGCAGTGGGTTTCCCAGGGGGGTACCTTACTGCTGGGGACCGGCGCCAAATACGGAAAGACCCTTTCAGTTTTTAAAGACGACTTTAGAGTGGGGGCTCAGGGAAGCATTAAAAGTATTGCGACTTCAAAAATATATGAACTGGCTACAAACGGTGAAAATAAAAATGAAGCCCGGGTGGATGCCTTGCCGATGGATATAAAGGACAGCAGAGTCCTGATGGAAGACAAGGGTGTCGTGCTGGTACAGGCGCTGAACAAGGGAAAGGGAGTCGTGGGCATTACAGCCTTTGACCTGGGGCAGGCTCCCTTTGTAAATTGGATCAACGGTACAGCATTTGCCGAAAAGCTGTTGGAACTTGTAAATTCCGGGCTTACAGCGGATAAAAATATTTCTGCAGGGTATGACTATATCCGGAATAATTCATATATGCTCTCAAATGCCATCAACCAGTTTTCTGAATTAGCGACGGCAAAAACTTCAAACTTTTATTTGATACTGCTGTTGTACGTGATTATAGTAGCTCCCTTGAGCTATTTCATACTTAAGAAAATCGATAAAAGAGAGCTGATGTGGATAACGGTACCGGTGTTTGCGGTCATTTTCGCTGTGGCGGTATATATATCGGGCAGCGGGACAAGGCTGGGTGAAATAACCACAAATATGGTGTCTTTCCTGAATATAGACGAAAAAGGAAATGCCACCTCAACTACATATGCCGGTATTTTTAACGCGAATAAAATGAAGATTACCGTTAAAGGAAAAAACGGTGAGAAACTGATTCCCGTTTCAGACAGCAATTATTCCCCCATAAATCAGCCGGCGGGCAACGAGGTCATGGAAGCCAAAGTATTTGCGGACAGCCAGGGGGGCATAGAATACAGAAACAGCAGTTTGCTGGAAACCAGGCTTGTACAGATACAGGAGGAAGCAAAAAACGTAGGCAGGGTCGAGATGAATCTGAGCTTTAAAAATGGAGCTCTCACAGGGACCATAAAGAATTCTACAAATTTGGACCTGGTCGACTGTCTTATTGTGGGGCCGGAAGGCTATAATAAAATCGACAGCCTGAAAAAAGGCGAAACATATAATTTTAACGGCAGCACTATGAAAAGCTATGGGGGAGGAGCCCTGCAGCAGTTGATACAGGATGAATTTTTCATGTACAATTCAAGAAACTCCAACATAAATGAAAATGAGAGAAAAAGCCGCATGGATAAAAACCTGGAGGGCAATATACTGCAGATGATGTTCAACTATGGAAATCAACAGCTGGAAGGTATTAACTTCCTTGGCTTTTCTAAAACAGAACTGCATGATACGCTGGTGATTAACGGTAACGAAGTGAAAAAGAATGAAAGAAGCGTACTGTTTTTCCCCATAAATCTTGTTTTTGAAAACGGGGACAGTATTGAATATCCGCTTGGTTTTGTACCCTATGAGGTTTCAAACATTATAAATCTTAACTATGACATGTACAGCAAGAGGCTGTACGGAAACGGTTCGGTGGAAATACTGTACAGGATTGACCAGAAGATGAAAGTAAACGAAATAGAGTTGAATTCAACGAATATGAATGTAAAGAGCTTGCCAAGCAGTCCGGCCATAAGTATATACAATACTGCTGAAAATGCTTATGAAGTATTAAATTCCACAAAAGTCAGCGGAGACGATTTAAAAAAATACCTGGCCCAGGATAATACCGTGAAAATCAAGCTGGAATTAAGGGATACCGACATTGCCATACCGCTGATGGCTGCAAAGGGGGCGAAAAAATAATGCTTAAAATAGAGAATCTGTATAAAAGTTATGGAAGATTTCAGGCGGTTAACAACTTAAGCCTCCATATTCCCAAAGGGGAGATATTTGGTTTCGTTGGCCCCAACGGCGCAGGTAAAACCACCACAATGCGCATAATCTGCGGATTGCTGAGCGCTACCTCGGGAAAGGTATATGCGGATGGCATTGACGTCGTTGATAAACCCAGGGAATTGAAAAAGAAGATCGGTTATATGCCTGATTTTTTCGGAGTCTATGATGATCTGAAAGTAATCGAATACCTGGAGTTTTACGCCTCCATATATAACATCAGGGGGAAAGAGAGCAAAAAGATATGCAATGATTTGCTGGAACTGGTGGACCTGACCGAAAAGAGGGATTTTTATGTGGACAGCCTTTCAAGGGGTATGAAGCAAAGGCTGTGCCTCGCCAGGAGCCTGGTTCACAATCCCGACCTATTGATCCTGGATGAACCTGCCTCAGGTATGGACCCCAGGGCAAGGGTGGAAATGAAGGAAATACTCAGGACTCTGAAAGGCATGGGAAAGACTATTCTGGTGAGCTCCCATATATTGCCCGAGCTTGCGGAGCTGTGTACTTCTCTGGGAATAATAGAGAAGGGCAGTATTGTAATGAGCGGTACTGTTGAAGAAATAACCAGAAAGGTATACCATTCACAGACCATAAGAATAAAGGTCATAGAAAATCTGGATGAAACCATAAGAGTGCTGCAGGAATATCCGGATGTTGACGGCGTTAACGTCATCAGCTCCAATGAGGCGGAGGCTTCCTTCAACGGAGGGGATATTTTTAAGAAAGAGCTGCTGGCAAGGCTTATACAAAAAAATATTCCGGTAATAGCTTTTACCCAATTGGACGGAAACCTGGAAGACATCTTTATGAAGGTCACGGCTACAGAGGAGGTAAAGCAATGAATTTTAGAATAAATCCCGTATTGCTTAAAGAGATAAAAGTAAAAATGCGAAGCTGGAAAGCCGCGATCCTGATAGGCAGCTACAACCTTGTGCTGGTGCTGCTGACTATATTTATAGTGAGACTTACAATGGACAGCAACACAGGGACTGTCAGCCAGTCCAGCATATTCGGGACCTATGCTTTTATGGTGGCCGCTCAGTTCGGACTTATCACGCTTATAGCCCCGGCCCTGACAGCCGGCGCCATATCCGGAGAAAGAGAAAGGCAGACGCTGGATATACTTTTGTCAACTACCTTGAATCACAGGTCCATTATACTGGGGAAACTGTTTTCTTCCCTGAGCCAGATCATTTTATTGATAGTATCGTCCATCCCCATATTCTCTATTATATTTCTCTATGGCGGAATAGGCATAGCAGGGCTTTTGCAGGTATTTCTGTTTTATATACTGCTGGCGGTGACCCTGGGAAGCGTGGGGATTTTCTTTTCCACTTTCATAAAGAAAAGTACTGCTGCAAACGTGCTGACTTATGCGGTGGTGGTTTTTCTGTACCTTGGAACCATATTGATTTCGGTCTTTTATATACAGCTGGTAATTATGCCGGACTACCGGAACCAGTCATATACCGGCACTTTCTGGGTCTTTAACTTAAACCCTGCGCTTGCGCTGATATCTTTGCTGGTGCAGCAATTCGGGGTCGGAACAGGACAAATCCTTCCGGGACTGAATATAGGCGACACGCAAAACGGTCTTCAAATCTGGCAGATAAATGCCATGATAGACATAGGCATATCGGCGGTGCTGCTGTTGCTCAGCACATGGAAGCTGAACCCGTCGGGAAAGAGATGGAACAGGAAAAAGGGCAGTACGGCAAATCAGGAGCAGAGCATTCAATAGAGGTTGACCTGAAGCGGAGGCGGAAATGGAAAATTCCTATAAAAAAATTTTAAATACGCTGGGAAATGTGCGCAGAAGAGTACTGCTCAAACTTACGCTGAGAAATTTTGCCCTGGGAATTTGCGCCGCTCTTGCCGTTGGGATCGTAATGGGGCTGCTGTCCCGCATAATACCCATTTACAGGGTATATGCATTGTGGGGGTACATTGCCGCGGCTGTTGTGCTTCTGGCGTTGCTGGGCGTCTTTGCCATGGTGCCCCGGAGGGCGGCAATAGCGCGTATGATGGATTCCTTCGGCCTTCAGGAGAGAATATCCACATCCCTGGAACTTGAAAACGAGGCTTCCGCCTACAGGGAGCTTCTGGTAGAGGATACGGTAAAGCAGCTGGGCGGTCTGAATTATAAGAACAAGATAAGGCTGGCTCCGGACAGGAAAATAATAATTGCACTATTCGTACTCCTGATCGCATTCGGCGTTACGGCTGTCCTGCCGCAGCCCTTAAAGGAGGAGGCCAGGCAGTCCCACGAGCTCAATGCATACAAACAGGAGCAGAAGAAAAAGGTGGAAAAATCTGAGAAGGAAATCAAGGAAAATATGGCGCTGACAGAGGCTCAGAAGAAAGAGCTGCTGGCAAAGCTGGCCGCTTTGAAGGCGGAATTAAAAAAAGCTGAGAGCGCGGAGGACGCAGATAAATCCATGGAGAAGACCGCCAAAAAGCTGGAGCTTCAGATGAATAAATCAAAAGCCGAGGACTTGAAAGCCATGGCTGAGAAACTCTCTGAAAACAAGGAGACAAAGGAACTGGCGGACGCCTTGAAATCGGGAAATAAGGAAGATATACAAAAGCAGCTGGAGGAATTGAAAAACAAGGCCGGAAAAATGGACGCCGCAGGTAAAAAAAGTCTGTCGGATTCACTGGCAAAGGCTTCTGAGGGTATGAGCGAAGGAGAACTGAAGGACAGTCTGGGCGAACTGAGCAGCGCCATCGGCAGCGGGGATGAAAACGCTATAAATAAAAGCGTTGACAGGATCAACGGCGCAATACAGGACGGCCAGTCGCAGCAGGATATGAATACTGCGCTTGCCCAGACCCAAAACAATCTTCAGGGGCAGCAGTCCGGCAGTACCACGGCTCAGGCACAGGGTCAAGGGC
>JAEWSZ010000113.1 GCA_023397905.1 Bacillota bacterium
CTCGCCTGATGTGTTCATATATGTATCATACTATTGCTCACTAAATGTAAATATTGCAAAGCAGCTTTGCTTTCTCAATAAGCTTATAATGCGGTGTTTTGCCCAATTTTTTCCTCAATCGCTTTAACTCGTTCCAACCGATTGTAATTCATGTTGTCTTGCCTCAGCATTTCCAAACTGGACACATACACTTCTGTTCCCTTGTAAAGGATTTTTCCGTATTTGCTCATGTCGTAAGGTTCAAGTTCTTTATTATGGAATGCAATTCCAATCACGGCTTCCATGAAAATATCTCCAAGTCCGCTCATGAGCCAGTTTTCACAACGTTCAATCGGTCTTATCGCCAATTTGCAAAAATGGTTTCTGACTTTATCAAAATCAGAGTAATTGTTGATGATAATATTAACATCTTTTGGTGAGACATCAATTCCCCAAAGTGACATAGCTACGCTCCCATGAACAAACCAATCTACACCTAATTTATTGATTTCAGGAATAAATAAATCCAATGCTTTTTCCCAAGGAGTCGTAAGTATTTTCAATTGTTGCTTAATAGCTGTTTCACCATATCTTGTGAAGTTCTCAGCACAGTACTCAAAGTCTTTTACGTTATCGTATGATTTCGTAAAACTATTACCTATCTGCCACCAGAGATTCTCCTTAAAATAGTCCCAATACTTTTCATCAACATCCTCGGCAAAGAAGGCATAATAGTTCCAGTCATACATTTGTTTCACATAAATTTTCATATCCATACCTCCAATTGGTTTTGTGAAGCCGACAGAGTGTAGTAATCTGCTTTTTTCAGCAGTTGGTGAAGGTTTTTGCAGTTTTCGGTATGACCATGGAGTTATTTTATAAACTTTCATGAAAGCTCTTGTAAATGCTTCTTGAGATGAATAACCGTGACTCATAGCAATATCAATTATTCTATCATCTGTTTCGTTCAATTGAACGGCAGAATGTTGAATCTTTGAAATCAATATATATTCTTTTAATGAGATTCCCTCAAGCTCATGAAACTTTTTGGATAGATAGAATGGTGAATAGCAACTAAGGTTAGAAAGTTGTGACAACGATATGTTTTCTTCGATGTTTCTATCTATCCAAGATTTGATTTTTTGAACTTCGTCATACCATGAAAATATTTAAAGCACCTCCCTTCCAAACTTATAATAACTCAATTGGAAGTACAAATCTTGATATATGTTGCCATATTCAACTAATATAAATAATGCATAGTTCGTCATATCAGACTTTTGCGCAGAATATTAATCCACATTTATACTTTACCATATAAATACAAGAAAACCAATTCAACAGCAATCGCCTTTTTCAATAACTTGGCGTGCCCATGGGGATTCCCGCCCGCTTCGCGTGCTAATGACGTCGCCCACCATTCACTTCGTTCAAGGTGCCGGGCTCCTACTCGAAGCTAAAAAAGTGCGTTCAGCACTTTTTCTCGCGTGCTTCCAGCACGCCACGCTCCGAGCCCTCTCGGGTTCGAATCCTTCTCAAAGTATGGCAAAATAAAAGAACCGATCCAATGACCGGTTCTTTTATTTTGGGTTTTTAGGTGAAAAAAGATGTCATAATTGTTTCTCATAATATGGATAATGTAAGTAAACAATCTACAATAGATTATAAATCATTTAAAATTCCCTCATTATCGATTTTGACTAAGGTAGTTGATCTAACAGGTTGTACAGGGAGCGCTTGTTTAGATGGCTTCACAGGACCCCCAGAGGCATATTGTGTAAAAAAACAGCATATCCATGATAATCCCAAATCCAACCCTTTTGTATCCACCCAAGATGTTTCCCTAAAAAGTTATATATTGAATTTCTGAAATCCAAGCAACAGGTTCTCCACTAAACAAATAAATTGTAGGATATGAATTCTCGCTAATCCATGCAATTGATTTTCCTGTTCTATTATATAAAGCAGTATAATCCACCACTTGTTCTTCCTCTTAATCTCTTAATAATGAAAATATTTATTAAACTTCTGCTTCCTAGTTGTGCATTATGGTCTTAACATCCAAATTATTCAGTATTTTACAATAGAAAGCTTCACATTATTAGACTTAAATGAAGTTCGGACTTACACCTCAGTATAAACATAATGGGAAACTCAAATAGAGTATCTCTATTTTGGCCCTATTGCCAACCAGATACAATTTGTAATTAGTGATGCAACGATACCAGTAATAATAGCAATGAAAATATTAATTGCTAGGCTTTTCTTGGAAATCATATCTTTAAGTATTTTATTTGAATCTATTATATACGGCTTCATATCTTGAATACTTTGAGGAAATATAGTAATCTCGCTACTATTACTTGATTCTGTATTTATACCATTTACAACTGAAATATTGGAAATGCTTAACTGTGCGATTATCAACTGCATGGTATCTTTATTTACTGAACCGATCTGACTCCTTAGGCATTTTTTAGGTATGATTGCCACTTTGTCAAGCAGTATGGATACGTATGAAATTTTGTCACTCAATAAAAGATTTACAGCAATGTGACGTTTGTTTATAAATTGAGTATTTGAACTTATTGGTACTATTTTCACACTATCGTCGCCAATGTTTTCAAGTATAATAACAGGTCTGGAACCATTAATCAAACTCGGATTTGACATATCGGCCCAAAAAACGTCTCCAGTTTTAAAAAGCATCTGTATCCTCCTATGTTTATATTAGTTTTTATAGTTTATCAATTTCTCATTATTACTATAATTACAAAAATCTAAACTTCAATTATTAGCCTAAGGATTATTTGAAGTTGCCTATTTCTCACTATTTTTATCAGCTATTACATTTTCCATAAATTAACTATTTTTTATTTTCTCCACATCCTGTCTAGCAATTACATTTTGCCTAGTTGATCAGCTTATTAAAGTCAATGTCAGGAAGAGCAGAAATGTCAATATGTATTTTAGATTTTTTAAACAATTTAACATTACGCATAGCTTGTTCAAAATAACATTTTAGATCCTTATACTGAACAAGAACTGTCAGTATATCCTGTAACTCTATTAGTGCAATTACCTTTTGGGATAAAGCCTCATTCGCTGTTTTAACACCAGATTCTGTATAAGAAGAATATGAAATAATGATACCATCAACATTAGCTCTTAAAAAAATTCGAGACATAAAACGACTAACTTTGTCGACACCAATTTCTTTGTTTTCCCATTTCATTTCTACTAATGTAAGATAATTATTTATTTCTACTACACCATCAATTTGTTCATAGTTCTTTCCATTATCTTCATCAATAATTGAAAATGCCTCTTTTACACCTATTTGGAAAAGTATAAATAGATTATTTAGTGCACTCTCAAGAGCTTTACCGCGTTTTTGAGGATCAATTACCGAAAACAATGAACTAATACTATTTTTTACACTTTCATATTCAATTCTTTTTGCCTTAATTTTGTCTAATGATTTTTGTTTTTGTATAATTCTTTCTTGTCGCTCTTGCTCTACGTATGCTTCCAGCTTAGTTACACTGTCTTTTAATTTAACTATCTTAGATATTTCTGAAACATTGGATTTAGCGATAAGTCGATCATTTTCCCAGCACATATCAAAAGAATCAAAACATACTACTTTTTGCAAAAGTTGGCGTCTAATACCTAGCATGGCTTCTGACCTTACATTTAATCGTTCTAATAATTCTCTGGTGACATTGAATTTGTTAAATTGCTCACTATTGCATTGTAATAATAACTTATACTGTTTTAAGTCAGCATCAGGGACACCAATATTCTTAAAAAAAAGCAATAAATCTTTTTTTGATTTATTTAAACGCGGAATTGTATCTATAAGTAAATTTATTAAATCAGGTGGAAAATGAAAAGTTGTATCCATATATAATTTACCTCTCAAAAAGGAGTTTTAATAGTTGTAACATTTTTGTGTTTATTCGAATTCGTCATGCAAAACCTGTATTGTAATTTTCTTTGTAGACAATTTTGTCATCACTCGAATTCACCTGGATTTGGAGGAATTAGATATGCGGATACAACCTTTCGTGGTTGTTCTCTATTCCAACCTTATAAAACAGTTCTGTTATACAGTTTACCATTTACAATATCCCATTTAACTCTTGATAAAGGTTCTTTGCAAAGGAATCCGTCATTCCACTGATATAATCCGTTACCATTAAAAACCTCAAATAGAGGTTATATCCGTCATTGCCTTTCTGCCTGCAACCTTTATAATCATTTTTGTGATTTTCAGAAATTAAGTCTGTGTATTTACGGTCTGCCGCAGACTGTTTGCCCTTTTCCTTATCTTCTTCAAAATAAATTACTGCAGGTACAAACTTGTCCAATAGAAATGTAATCATAGTCTGTGCAGACAACTCCAGTTTAACAATACTATCGGAGTGAAATACAAATTGAACCATGGCATTTTTTAAAGCCTTAATTGAATATTCATGAAATGTATTAAAGAATAAATCATGAGGATATTCTCCAGTCATTATTGAAGAATAGTTGTGTACAAATCCAAATGCAGCGCCATACATTAGCCATCCACGGGCATATTTGACCCATTCATTAAAGACGATAGCATCTGTTTCACGGGTACGGGCAGTATTGTTAGCAGCATCTCTTAGAAAATCAATAAGTGCGGTAGCCTGAGACTTCGTATCCTTAGCATGTTTCACTTTTAATTTAGAAAGTTCAGTATCATAGAAAGCGATAAACTGATCAAGGGTAAATAATCCCTTTTTGAAAGCATCCTCTAGATCAGCTGTTGCGTAGGCAATATCATCTGCAGCCTCCAACAAGAAAGTCAATGGATGACGAACAATTCCAGTAGACATCATTGTATCGAGGGAAACTGCAATCTTTTGAATCTGTTCTTCTTCTGCCAGAAAGTATCCATTTTTATGTTTGCTGATATCCGGATCGTCTTTTTCAAAGTGGTTAGAATCTGTAGGATATTTCATCAAAGCGTGTATCACGACATTGGTCAGATTCAAATCACTAGCAGATTGATCGTTACAAGCCTTTAGTAGAAGTCTCAAGCTTTGAGCATTACCTTCAAAATGCTCCAAATCCTGCCGCATCTGGTCATCGAGAATATCAGATACCTTTTTCTCGTTGTATATAAAGCTTTTTTGAGCAAAGTGTTCTCGGAACCATTCACCGATTACAGTTTCTCCAAAATGACCAAACGGTGGATTCCCTAAATCATGTAACAATCCTGCACACATAAGAATATCACATATTTTTTGTTTATCCTTCTCATCCATAGGAAATTTCTCTTTTGTATTTTTGTCTACAAAAGTAGAATATCCTTCAAACACCATAACTCCTAGTTGCTTTGCAATAGTAGAGACCTCCATGGAATGTGTTAGTCTTGTTCGGACAAAATCACTTTTATCTAAAGGAAAAACTTGTGTTTTATCCTGTAGACGACGAAAGGCAGAACTTGCAATTATCTTTTTATAATCTTTTTCAAATTCATTGATAGGATAGCGTGCCCATTCTTTTGGCTCTTCAATACGTTCTATCGTTATCTTTTTTTCACAAATCAGCTCATTCCATTGCATGTCAGCATCTCCTTATCATATATAAATTCCATTTAATAGGGAATCTTTGTAATATTTTTATTATATATCCACAGAGAGTATAATACAACAAATCGTATCGCAAATATGGATATTTAATAATAATATAGAATTATTTGTATTTAAAGCTGTAGATAAGTCTTTAAAATTATGACTTTATAGAAATAATTCAAATCTTTTAATTTCAGGCAAATTCTTCGCAGCTGAAATCCTCTATGCTATGGTAAATTCTTTTAAATAAAAAGTAAGCTAAAAAAGTGCATTCAGCACTTTTTCTTAACGCTCAGAGCCCTCTCGGGTTCCAATCCCTTCATTATTATAAATCCCCGCCGGGAGGCCAGAGGGGCCTACGGGGGGACTGGTCCCTCCCGTAAGGCGCTTCGCGTTTTTGTAAAACAAAAACGCCTGTGTTTTCCGCAGAAAACACAAGCGCCTAATTGGCGTGCCCATGGGGATTCGAACCCAAGACCTACGGCTTAGAAGGCCGTTGCTCTATCCAGCTGAGCTATGGGCACACATGGAGCGGGTGATGGGAATCGAACCCACGCAATCAGCTTGGAAGGCTGATGTTCTACCATTGAACTACACCCGCGTATAACCCTGAAATATCAGCTGTTACAAGTTTTTCTCCAGCCGACTTTTAATATTATACAGGGTACATATTACTTTGTCAACACATTAATCAGGATTTTTGAACCATTTTAAGACCGAATGGGGCTGTTTTTTTTGATACCGCTCTTTCTCTACGGCTTAGAAGTCCGTTGCTCTATCCAGCCGAGCTATGGGCACATGCATAAAATGGCAATTGAAACGAAACCGATTCAGAAATAAAATTCCAGCCGGCAAAGCCGGCCATACTCTATTCTGATCCTGCATTTCCGCTTCCGGATTCTAAAGCCTAATAAGCATCATACATAATAAAAACTGGCGTTGACCTTCCCGTTATTTATATCCAGTATTACATAGGATTCGGATTTTGAGCTCCTGGATTCGCTCATACTGCCGGGGTTTATTATCATCACATTGTTGATACAGTCCGACACCGCCACGTGTGTGTGCCCGAACAGAATAACATCCGCATGTTCGGCCTCCGCCTTTGCCAGTATCCGGTTATAGTCCCACTTTACAGAATATTTATGTCCATGGGTCATGAATATCTTGACACCCTCAAGTTCAATGGTCTTCTCGGCGCTTATGGTGCCAATGCCTATATCGCAGTTTCCATAAACATAATCAAATTTAATATCAGGATACAGCTGGCTCAATTGTGTCGCGTCTCTGCAATAATCCCCAAGATGCAAAACCATGTCTATATCGGAATTCTTCTCTATTGCTTCCCTTGCATTATATATATATCCGTGAGTATCACTCATCACAAGAACTTTCATTATGTCCTTCCCCCAATAGCCCCCAAATTGCTTCAAAATTTGTTATAAATAATCTCCGATTATAATTGCCATCTTTTCCAACGCCTTGGCCCGGTGACTGATTTTATTCTTGATATCCGTACTTAATTCCGCCATGGTTTTATTAAATTCCGGTATATAAAAAAGCGGGTCATACCCAAAACCGTTTTCACCTTTGCAGCTGAAATCAACAAAGCCTTCGCAGGTATCTCTGACCACGAAGCTCCGCCCGTCCGGGAATGCAACCGCTATTGCGCAGACAAACCTGGCGCTTCTCTGCTCCAGGGGCACATCTTTGAGCATATTCAGGAGCTTTTCATTCCGGTCGCCGTCCGTCGCTTCCGGCCCTCCAAATCTCGCAGAATAAATGCCTGGAGCCCCATCCAGGAAATCCACCTCTATGCCCGAGTCGTCGGCCATAACAACCGTTCCGGACAGCCCGCAGATCTCAACGGCCTTTTTCAGTGAATTCTCCTCAAATGTGGTCCCATCCTCCACCACATCGGCATTTATCCCCATGTCCTCCATGGAAAGTACTTCAAAGGGTATGTTTTCCAGCACCTTTTTAATTTCTGAAATCTTTCCCCTGTTTTTTGTAGCTACAACCAGTTTCTCCATCTATATCTCCCCGCAAAATACTCAATCAATATGCCAAATCAAAATTCCCATACAACGCCAGGTTATTTCAGCACATCCTTCTGAAGCTGCATCAACTGCTCAATACCCGACTGCGCAAGTCCAAGCAAAGTGTCCAGCTGAGCTTTATTAAAGCCCGCCTTTTCGCCTGTTGCCTGAATTTCAATAAACTCACCCTTATCGGTCATTATCACATTCATATCAACGTCTGCTGCGCTGTCTTCAACATAGCATAGGTCCAGCAGCTCTTCGCCCTCAACCACGCCCACACTTGTGGCGGCTAAAAATCCGGTCACAGGCATTTTTTTAATCAGACCTGCGTCCACCAGCTTCCGGCACGCATCGGCAAGGGCCACATAGCCTCCGGTGATAGAAGCTGTCCTGGTTCCTCCGTCCGCCTGGATCACATCACAATCTATGGTAATGGTTCTTTCTCCCAAAAGGCTAAAATCAACTACAGCTCTCAGTGCCCTGCCTATCAGCCGTTGAATTTCCTGGCTCCTGCCGTTCAGCTTAAGCTTAGAAATGTCTCTGGAATTCCTGACTCCGGTGGCTCTTGGAAGCATGGCATATTCAGCGGTGATCCAGCCCTCTCCCGTATCCTTTTTAAAAGGAGGGATTCGTTCTTCTACAGATGCGGTACAGATCACCTTTGTATCGCCAACCTCTATCAGCACGGAGCCCTCTGCATGCTTTATATAATACCTTGTAATTTTAACCGGCCTCAACTGCGTATTAATTCTTCCGTCCTGCCTCAACTTGTTTCCTCCAATTTTATAACCGTCTATGTCAATTAACATGGACTGAAAGCCCATAGCCCGGATTTAAACTAAAGCCTCTTAAAATAAAAGTTTTAGAACCCGAACGTTGAAACCTTCACACATAATCGCTTTGAAGAAGCATCCGCTCAAATGCGAAGGTTCCAACTTAATTAACTTTATGATATATCAAATGTTCTTAAAAATCATCCGCCGATTTAGATAAATAAATTGAACTAAAGTTATGTGTTTTGTATATTCTAACTAAAAAACTGTTTTATTTATCCATTACCTTATTAAACGTCGTCGGCAGACTTTTCGCCAATGCTATTTCAGTTCCCTCTGGCAGCGTCGTCTCTTTTCCGTCCACGAGGATTTTAGCCTTTGCTATGCCCTTCAGCTGATTTAAAGTATAGTATATCTGGTTCAGTAAGCCGTTCTCTTTTTCAGCTCCTCCGTAATTGATCAGCTGAGAAGAAAAATCCAGGACAGCCGTACCGCTTTGTAAGTTATAAGAAAGCAGCTTTGTCCCCTGCGGAACGGAAGTAAAATATTTGCCTCCCTCCGGCTGCTTGCCGAGCTCATCAAATATGGAAACCGTCAGCTGACTGTCGCTGGCCTGCTGTACCTGAGTGGACACAGGCACAAAATAGATAAATTGATCGTTGCCGGTAGTCATATAATACAGGTCGCATTTTACGTAACCTTCTTTAGGCCCGGCATCCGCCGAATTTATAAAAGTATTGTCCCTGCTCCTGACCCCGGACAAGGAGGTCCCGTTCGGCAGGGTAGAGTTCTCCCTTCCCTCAATTCTTATGGCCACGTCGGATATGGTACTGAATCCCGTAAGCGTATAAATAATGGAAGTGACAGCCAGCTGTTCGTCTTCCTTTGTCTTGAGATTCATAAATTCCTTTGAAAAATCAATAACCGCGCTTCCGTTTTTAATATTCATGCCTCTGATTTTCGTACCCTGTGGCAAAACAGGATACAACCCGTAATAATCCAGCTGTTCCCTGGTCACGGCTTCATCCACAAGGCCGCTGACGGCCGCTTTTGCCAGTCCTTCCTGTTTTGTCACACTCCTGGTCACAGGTACCAGCAGATTGTCCTTATCCCTGTAATACAAGGTCATAAGGATACTGCCTTTATCAGTTGAATTTGCCGTGACTCCCCTGCCTGTCCCATTGTCAACAATGATGCCGCTGCCGAAAAGCTCTCCTGAATTCCCGCTCACGTCGGGACTTGATATGGATGAGGAATCGACTGAGTTATTTGCCGCCGTATCCGTTGAATTTGAACTCATTGCTGAGCCCGTATCATCTCCCTGCCCGCCCTTGTTAACATCCACCGGTATAATGGGCTCGTCATCATTTGAAGCCTTCTGTCCGATAAAGGTGCAGCCCGTGGTGAGAAGTGCAACCATTAAAAGAATGCATATAATTCTTTTCATAAAAAAATAGTCCTCCTTATTTTAGAAAAAATTTCCATAAAATAATTATAGACTATATCTTACTTTTTTATTATTTCCCGTTATACGCCTTCCGCCGGATCGGCAGTATCATCCTCCGCAGCTTTGGTGTCCTCTTTTGGCTCTTCCTTCTTTGGGTTTGCTTTTCTTTCCTTCTCTAACTGATCCAAAGCCTTTACTATAGCCTCTTCCAGAGCTTCTGCAATCTTCTGTTGGTAGGAAGGATCCTGCAGATTTTTCAGTTCTTTTGCATTTGACAGAAATCCGATCTCAGCCAGGCTTGCAGGCATTTTAGTATATTTTAGAACCACCAGCCCCGGCCTTTCCACGGTCTTTCTGTTAACTGACTTGAGCTTGCTTATTAAGGAATCCTGAATCAGTTTTGCCAGCTTTTCTCCCGTAAATGAGGTATCGCCGGCCTTTTCCGGATAATACAGTGTCTCGGTGCCGCTTACACTGCTGCTGTCGATATAATTGTTGTGGACGCAGATAAACAGTGTTGCATTTAAAGCATTTGCTATGTACGGCCTGTCATACAATTCTACGAATGTATCGTCCTGGCGCATCATAAAGGTTTTAATATTCTTTTGCTTCAGCAGCTTTTCCAGCTTTAAGGATATGGCCAGATTGAGGTCCTTTTCCTTTGCATTTCCATAAACAGCTCCCGGATCCTCTCCTCCGTGGCCGGGGTCGATTACTACCAGCACTTCGCCGTCCTTGGCAGGGGTCAGGAGATCTATTTCACTTTGTTTGCGCTTGGTATTGTAGGATACGAAATATGTAAACTCCTGTTTGGCATTTATGACGATCTTTGTATCATTCGTTTCTTCATCCCTGAATATCTGAAAATTATTCACACGGGAATCGTTCACCTTGAAGTCCTCTTCTTCCAGGCTTATACCGGAGCTTGCGGGAATGGTGAGCGTATATGCAAAGGTTTTTTCGTCATATTCATCCGTATAATATTTTTTTATTGTTGAAGTGACATCGGCCAGCTTGATCCCCTTTAGAGAAAAATATACCCTGTCATACCTGTTTTCATAGGATAATTTAGTATTTACGGGCTTTTCAATAGTTATCTTGCAGCCGTCGGCAATGGATTCCACCGTATAGTTGTCCATTCCGGTGAGATTAATTGTCACCCTTGCCGAGTCCGTACCCAGGGCTGAAACATTTATTCCGTTGATAAAATCAGCTTTTGTCTTTATATTTTGCGAAGCCGCCACCTTGACGTTTTTGAAATCCACAACTATGCTGTTGGGACTTGTAAGGCGGTTGGCGGTGTATCCTTTTTGCTTATTCATCTTCAGCGTAATTATAGTTTTTCCCCCGGAAGTGGTGCTGCTGACTTCCCCCACTGAGCCCATGGGATTTGTAGCTATTTTTATCAGCTTTGCCTTGTCATCCACCTGAGCACTGATATCCTTCAGATTTTTAAGAAAGTCTACCGGCACAATGAGTCTTTCATTGATCTTTTTAGCGGGTGCGCTGAGTTTGAAAGTTTTTCCGTTTATATTTACATTGGAACTGTTGTTGATGAATTGCAGCTTATTGCCGTCATAGGAAATATCCATGACCTGGGTTTTGCTGTTCCATATGACAGTGCCTCCCAGATACTCAAACACCGCTCTTAGAGGGAACATTGCCACCTTGTTGAATACTATTCCCGGAAAGTCGGATTTTACCGTTTTGTTGTCGATTGTAATACCGTATGTAGTCCCGGAATATTTCACCGATTTGCCGTCATAGTTCAAAGTAAGAGTTTGCGCGGCAAATACCGTACTCTGGGATATCAGTATCATACATAGTAAAAAGATACCGATTATGAATTTTTTCATGCCTGCTGTTTTTATCATTTGTCACCTCGTAAAAATTTCCATCCGTATATTTGGTTTTGCATATATATACCATATTTCATATTATACTATTTGTTTACGGAATACAAAACTTATTACAGCAGTTTTAAAAAATTTGTAATTGTTTTGTAAAAATTATGGCAACTATTTTACATTTAGTGACAAAATACAGCCGCAATATTTCTGGCGGTATAAGCCCATGTCCTTTGCTATCTGCTGGCCCTGCCGGAAACCAGGCCTGAAATCCCTGTATTCAAATTTCACACCGTACTTGCCCGCGTAAAATTCTCCAAGCTTTTTTATCAGATCATGTTTTTGGTAAGGACTGACCAGAAGCGTCGTTGAAAATGCGTCAAAATCATTATCATGCGCATACCGGGCGGCTTCCTCCATTCTCAGGCTATAGCAGGTTTGACATCTGGCCTCCCCTATATCCCGCATTTTCTCCCACTGGTCCTGTCTGAATTCATCATTGTATACCACCGGTATATTTGTAATTCCGCTGAGTTTTTCAACGTTTTCCCTCCTGCGGATATGTTCTTCCAGAGGGTGAATGTTGGGATTGTAAAAGAAGCCCTGTATTTCAAGGTCCTCTTTTAATAATTCCTGTATGGGATATGTGGAACATGGGCCGCAGCACATGTGCAATAACAATTTCATTTTACCTCCAACTCCTCAATGCAAAGTCTTCAAAGCTGTCCTCAGAAGTTTTGGGATCAATCCTCAAAATCCAGTCCAAAATGCTGATATGCATTCTTTGTAGCCATTCTGCCCCTCGGCGTCTTATTTATAAAACCCAGCTGTATAAGATAAGGCTCATACACATCCTCAATGGTCCCCGGATCCTCTCCGATGGAAGCCGCAAGGGTATCCAGGCCCACAGGCCCGCCGCTGAATTTATTTATAATACTCAGAAGCATGTTTCTGTCAACGCCGTCCAGTCCAATCTCATCAACCTCCAGGGCATCCAGCGCGTGCTTTGCCACCTTCAGATCAATGACCCCGCCGCCTATTACCTGGGCAAAGTCCCGGACCCTCTTCAAAAGCCTGTTTGCTATTCTCGGAGTACCTCTTGACCTTCTGGCTATTTCATATGCCCCGTCCTCCTGGAGCTCTATGTTCAGTATTCCGGCAGAGCGCTTGACTATCTGCTTCAATTCGTCCGCAGTGTACATCTCCAGCTTGTTGATAACGCCGAACCTATCCCGCAGAGGCGCGGTCAGAAGGCCGGCCCTGGTCGTTGCGCCTATCAGTGTGAATTTGGGGAGATCAAGCCTTATTGACCTGGCGCTGGGGCCCTTGCCTATTATTATATCCAGCGCATAGTCCTCCATCGCTGGATACAGTATCTCCTCAACGCTCCTGTTCAGGCGGTGTATCTCATCTATAAATAAAACGTCATGTGTACCCAGATTTGTTAGAATTGCCGCAAGGTCCCCCGCCTTTTCGATGGCCGGCCCCGATGTGATTCTCAGGTTAACGCCCATTTCCGACGAAATGATGCTTGCAAGAGTGGTTTTTCCAAGGCCAGGAGGGCCATACAGCAGAACATGGTCCAGAGCTTCCTTTCTCTTCTTGGCCGCTTCAATAAACACGTTCAGGTTGCTTTTGGCCTTTGACTGTCCTATATACTCCTCCAGTTTTTTGGGTCTTAAGCTCACCTCGTCAAGATCATCGGACCGTGTCTCACTGTCTATCAGTCTTTCATCCGTCATTTTATCCTCCATAAATCCTTTTTAAATCTTTTTTAACCCGATATTATATCAAATGGCTTCGCGCTTGCAGCTCATCTGGAAAGCGACTTCAAGGCTTTCATAATGATTTCTTCGACGCCCATTCCCTCCTGATAGACCTTGTTTATCGAATTTGAGGCTTCAAAGGAGCTGTAGCCCAGGACCATTAGGGCGCTTACAGCCTCGGAGGTCACCGAGCCGTTTCCGGGCTCTATATTCACCGCACCGTCTGAAAGGCCTCCGGTGGTCAGCTGCTCTTTTGATATATTGTCCTTCAGCTCCAGAAAGATCCTTTGAGCCATTTTAGCCCCTATTCCCGGAGCCTTGGACAAGGACTTTGCATCCTGAGAAACAACCGCCAGGGCAAATCTTGACGGCGAAAGTGTTGAAATCATGGATATGGCGGCTTTAGGTCCCACACCCGACACGGTCAGCAGCATTTCAAACATCCCCAGCTCGTCCAGTGTATAAAAACCGTACAGGGCGGCGATGTCCTCCCTGACATAATAATATGTATAAATCTTGACCGGCGAGGACAGCTGCCCCAGGCTGTTTATTGTGGAAAGTGCCGTGTAAATCCGGTATCCGATACCGGCCGCCTCCACTATGATGCTGTCGTTGTTCTTCGCTTCAAGCGTTCCTTTTATATATGCAAACATTGTAACCTCCGATTTTTAAGGATTCAGCAGTCAGGATTCAGCAGTCAGAATAAAAACTTTTTCAAATTCCGTCTCCTGCTCTTAAGTTTTTACTCTATACTCCTGCGCTTCTAAACTCCCGCTTTTACGCCTTTATTCTGTACTTCTATACTTCTGAATTCCTGCTTTTCCGCCTTTATTCTGAATCCTGAATCCTCTCTCCTGAATTCTGAATTTAATACGAGCTATTCCCCATTATGGCTCCCATCCTGTGGGAATTTCCGTGGCATATGGCCACTGCCAGGGCGTCGGCCACATCGTCAGGCTTGGGTATTGCGCTCAGATTCAGTATGGCTTTCACCATCTGCTGTATCTGCGCTTTCTCGGCGCGGCCATAGCCTACCACCGACTGCTTCACCTGGAGCGGCGTATACTCGAAAATATCCACTCCCGATTTTGCGGCCGCCAGTACCGCGACGCCCCTGCCATGCCCCACTGTCAGCGCTGTTTTTATATTTTTGTTGAAAAACAGCTCTTCAATAGATATTGCGTCGGGCTTGTGTTTCTCAATCAATTCCTCAAGCCGGTTACTGAGTACCAGAAGCCTTTGGGAAAGCTTCATGGAAGCTTCTGTAGTAACAGCACCATAATCCAAAACCGAAAATTTGTTCCCATCATATTTTACAACACCATAGCCCGTAATTGCAAATCCGGGGTCTATACCCATTATAATCATTTTGCCTCCCCTTATACGTGTAAACCGTATATGTAAACATTGTCGAAACTGCCACGTATTTTACAGCCATTTATATGTAATATTTTTTGCATAATTATAAATTCATATTGCATATTTATGCAGTATATTGTATAATACCTGTATTAGCTGATCTATCGGTACTAAAGCTTATTCAGGTGTTCACCGGCACATTCGGGCAGCATTTCATACGGAAGTAATGCTATGGACTTCCCTCACGAAATACACGCCTCGGAAGATGTAAACCGCGTTTGCCGGCAACCTTGACTTGTTACTGCATAGGCAGATATTATAACAAGGCGCCAGCCCTGGAAGCGTCCGATGGCCGAAAGTTTTTCTTCAATCGAAATTTTCCGGCGATGCGTTATAATATATTTTAGCATATTTTTACGTTATTGTTTTTTTATTTTTTATATTCGGTTATTGCTGGAGATGAACAGCGGAAAGGATGATCAAAATGAGTAAGGAAAAGGTTTTGCTGGCCTATTCAGGCGGACTTGACACATCAATAATTATTCCATGGTTAAAGGAAAACTACGGCTACGAAGTAATAGCCATGGCGGGGGACGTAGGGCAGGGTGAAGAGCTTGAGCCTCTGCACGAAAAAGCGATTAAAACGGGAGCTTCCAAGCTTTACATAGAAGACCTGCAGGAAGAGTTTATCACAGATTTTATATATCCTACCCTGAAAGCAAATGCGGTTTATGAAGGGAAGTATCTCCTGGGAACCTCATTTGCCAGGCCCATCATAGCCAAAAGAATGGTGGAGATAGCTTTAAAAGAAGGCTGTACCGCCATTTGCCACGGAGCTACGGGAAAGGGCAACGACCAGGTCCGCTTTGAACTGACGGTCAAAGCGCTGGCTCCCCATCTGAAAATAATAGCTCCCTGGAGGATCTGGGATATAAAATCAAGAGAAGATGCCATAGATTATGCCGAGGCAAGAAATATCCCCATACCTGTAACCAAAAAGGACAACTACAGCATGGACAGGAACCTCTGGCATTTGAGCCATGAAGGCTCAGACCTTGAAGACCCTGCCAATGAGCCTCAGTACGACAAATTGCTCAAGCTGATGGTTTCTCCTGAAAAAGCTCCGGATGTCCCGGCATATGTGGAGATCTAATTTGAAAAGGGAATACCGAAAAAAGTCAATGGCGTGGAATACAGCCCTATTGAGCTCATGAATGTACTCAACAAGGTTGCCGGGGAAAACGGCGTCGGCATTATAGATATGGTTGAAAACAGGCTTGTAGGTATGAAATCCAGAGGCGTTTACGAAACTCCCGGCGGAACTGTTCTCTACGCCGCTCACAGAGAGTTGGAGCTGCTTTGCCTTGACAGGGACACCCTGCATTACAAGGATCTGGTCGCCCAGAGATTTGCCGAACTGGTTTATTTCGGACAATGGTACACTCCGCTTCGCGAGTCGCTTTCGGCATTTGTCGATAAGACACAGGAAACAGTTACCGGCACCGTTAAACTGAAGCTATACAAAGGAAACTGCATGCCTGCGGGAGCAAAGTCCGAGTATTCTCTGTACAATGAGGCCATAGCCACCTTCAGCAAAGACGAAGTCTACAACCAGAAAGATGCCGAAGGCTTTATAAACCTCTTTGGCCTGCCTATAAAGGTCAGGGCTCAGATGCTTCAGAACGGCAAAAACAATCAAAATAAATAAGCAGATAACAAAAGCTTTTTTCACCAGAGGGGAACTATTCCCTTCTGGTAAATATTTATTTGCGCAGGTATTTCCTTAATAATAAATAAAAATAAATCTGCTGAAACAATTAACATTTTATTATTTCACTGTTAATTGCTTCAGCCGAAAGGAACAGATACAGAATATGAAACTTTGGGGCGGAAGATTTGAAAAGGGGACAGACAAGCTGGTTGACGATTTCAATTCCTCCATAAGATTTGACTGCCGCATGTACCGGCATGACATACTGGGAAGCATAGCCCATTCCAACATGCTCGGGAAGTGCGGAATCATCTCAATTGAAGAAAGCACTCTTATTCAGGCTACTCTGAAAGATATTTTAAGAGACATTGAAGCCGGTAAAATCGAATTTGAAGTAGACGCTGAAGATATTCACATGAATGTTGAAAAAATCCTCATTTCAAGGATCGGCGATACCGGAAAGAAGCTGCACACGGGAAGAAGCCGCAACGACCAGGTGGCGCTGGACATAAGAATGTATCTGAGGGATGAAATAACCGCCATAAGCGGCATGCTGACCGCTCTTGAAAATACTGTCGTCAGCATATCCGAGGCAAACCTGGATGTCATTATGCCCGGGTATACGCATTTGCAAAGGGCGCAGCCCATAACCTTCGCCCATCACATGATGGCGTATTTTGAAATGTTCAAGCGGGATTATCAGCGCCTCAGCGACTGCTATTCCAGAATGAATGTCCTTCCCCTTGGGTCCGGTGCCCTGGCTGGGACCACATATCCCCTGGACAGGTACATGGTGGCGGAAGAACTTGGGTTCAGCGATATTACCATGAACAGCCTGGACGGCGTAAGTGACCGTGACTTTGCAATCGAGCTGGCTTCCTGCCTCTCTATTCTCATGATGCATGTGAGCAGGCTCAGCGAAGAAATTATACTGTGGTCCTCCCATGAATTCGGCTTTGTTGAGCTGGACGATGCCTACAGCACCGGCAGCAGCATAATGCCCCAGAAGAAGAACCCCGATGTGGCAGAGCTTGCCCGCGGCAAGACCGGCCGTGTATATGGCAGTCTCATGACATTGCTGACGGTGATGAAATCCCTGCCCCTTGCATACAACAAGGACATGCAGGAGGACAAGGAAGCCATATTTGACGCGGTGGACACTGTAAAAATGTGCCTGCCCGTATTTACAAACATGCTGGCCACCATGAAGCTCAGGAAGGCAAATATGTACAG
>JAEWSZ010000219.1 GCA_023397905.1 Bacillota bacterium
ACTGCAAATACAACCGGCGGTTCTTCCATAGCCAATACCTTCACCGGAACCAATGCAAGATATGTCAAGCTGACGGTGACAGGCTGCTACAATGACCCTACCGACTGGACAAGCATCGGTGAGTTCAGGGTATTCGGCGATACCGCGACTCCTCCGCCGCCCCCATCTGAACCTGAGACAGGGTATTCGTATCTGACGGCCATGGCGAACCAGAGCATCGTTTGCGCGGACAATTACGGGAATGATCCTCTTATTGCCAACAGGACTTCAGCTGGAGGTTGGGAATCGTTCCAGATCATAAACAACAGCGACGGTACAATATCACTGCTTTCAAAGGTCAACGGCAAATATGTGTGCGCCGACCTGAACCAGGAAGCAAAACTCATAGCAAGAAGTTCCGTTATCGACGCCTGGGAAAAATTCCAGAAGGTAGCACAGCCGGATGGAACCATAGCTCTTAAGGCTTTGGCAAATAACCAGTATGTATGCTGCGATCTGAATCTGGGAGCCGTATTGTATGCCAACAGGGCAGCTGTGGGAGGCGCATGGGAAACTTTTAAGGTAACCAATATTAATGATACTACACCTCCTCCCTCTGCTGACCAATTTGTGCATCCCGGAATATTAAACAGCCAGCAGGACCTTGATTTTATAAAAGCTCAGGTAAATTCAAGCACAAGTAACGCAACAAAAAATGGCTACAATAAAATGGTTTCAGATTTCCGCGCAAGTACTACTTATACTCCCACCGCTTACGAGACGGTTACAGTACTTGGCTCCGGTTCAACCACTTCGGAAGATTCATACAGGAATGATGCCCATGCGGCATATGCCAATGCTCTGAGATGGGTCATAACCGGAAATTCAGCCAACAGGGACAAGAGTATCCAGATTCTGAATGCATGGTCATATAAATTCAGAAATCTGGCTAACATCAACCAGCCCAACCAACCAACGCTTGAGGCTTCATGGGCCTTACCCATATGGGTGTCCGCAGCAGAAATAATCCGGCATTATAATAATGGAGCCGCCGGCTGGTCACAGGCAGACATCAATCAATTTGAGTCCTTTGTAGACCGCCAGTTGGCCTATGTAAAAGGAAACGCATATGATGCGGCAAACTGGAAATCCTCCATAGCCCTGGCAATCATGGCTGCAGGGGTCTTTAAAGACGATATGGGCTTATATAATGACGGTTATAACAGAATGGTTACTGAAATCGGAAAAATAGGCAGTAACGGCAAGCTTCCGGAAACCGACCGTGACTTTGTCCATGCGCAATATGGGCTTATCGGAATGGCACAGGGCGCTGAGATTGCTTTCCAACAGGGAAAAGGCGACCTTTATGGCAAAAAGTATAATGGAGAATCAAAGCCCCGTTTGCTCTTGGGCTCCGAGTATTTCGTACAGTGTTTGCTTGGAACTCCCATCAGCGGCGGCCCCAATTACTCTTCCGATACAAAGCACAATCCTCCTTATGAGATGATTTTAACCCGCTATAAATACGACTACAATATGGCCGTGCCAAAGACAGAACAGTTCGTCACAACACAGAACCGTTCCACAGATCTATGGGAAAATCATTTTGTCGGCTGGACAACACTTACACATGCAAATCTTCCATAAACATGGATGTGGGGGATTACACCCGGCGGCAGGACTGCCGCCGGTATAAATTATATTGTCTTAATTATTTTGTAAAAAGAGAGGTCAATTATGAATATTTCTAAGAAATCTTCCAGGAACAGAGCACTTCTTTCGCTCTTGGTAGTATTGTCAGTTATACTCACCACGTTATGCCCCGTGCTTACGGTAAACGCGGCAGACAGAGGAGAGTGGGCCCCGAATACCGCCTACACCGCAGGTGACACGGTTAGTTATAACGGTGTTGGGTATACCTGTATTCAGTCCCATACGTCCCTTAGCGGATGGGAGCCTTCAAACGTGCCTGCCTTATGGAAAGCAGGCGGTGAAGTTGTTCCCACTGTGGCCACACCCGCTTTTAATCCCCCGGGAGGGACTTATTCAACAGCGCAGAATGTTGCGATCACATGTACAACAAGCGGTGCTACGATCAGATATACTACGGACGGGAGTGAACCAACCTCATCTTCCGCAGTGTATACAGGTGCTATTACCGTATCCTCCACTGCTACAATAAAAGCCAAAGCTTTCAGGTCCGGCATGAATGATTCTTCTACCGCAACAGCTGCCTATACCATAGATTCTTCCAGGGTGGCAATGCCGGTATTAAGTCCGGCAGGCGGAAACTATTCAACGGCACAGAATGTAACAATAACCTGCGCCACAAGCGGGGCGGACATCAGGTATACTGCCGACGGAAGTGAACCTTCAGCTTCTTCAGCGCTGTATACAGGAGCTATCCCGGTGACAAGCGGGACCGTTACGATTAAAGCAAAGGCTTTTAAGTCCGGGATGACCGGCTCTGCAACTGCCAGCGCTACATATACAATATCAACGATCCCATCCACCGGGCTGCCGGCACATCTTCTGACCGGCTACTGGCATAACTTCGATAATAATTCCAGGCTTCTGCGCATCAGTGATGTTCCGACTACATATGACATCATTGCGGTTGCATTTGCCGAAGCCACAACAGTCAAGGGTGCGGTCAGTTTTGCCCTGGATCCCGGGCTTACCTCCCGATTGGGCTATACCGAACAAAACTTCATTTCAGATATAGCCGCAGCAAAAGCACGCGGACAGAAGGTAATCATATCAGTGGGCGGCGAAAGAGGTTTTGTCAGTGTGTCTGATGCCACGGCAGCAACAAACTTCGCCAACAGTGTCTATTCTCTTATGAATAAGTATGGATTTGACGGTGTGGACATTGACCTGGAAAATGGTATCAATGCTACATATATGGCCTCAGCTTTGCGCCAGTTATCTGCCAAAGCCGGATCCGGCCTCATCATCACAATGGCGCCGCAGACCATTGATATGCAAAACACAGGCATGGGATACTTCCAGTTAGCCTTAAACATTAAAGATATCCTTACCATTTGTAATACGCAGTACTACAATTCCGGTTCCATGCTGGGCTACGATGGTAAAGTGTATTACCAGGGCACTGTAGACTTCCTTACAGCTCTGGCAACGATACAATTGGAAAACGGTCTGCGCCCCGACCAGATAGGTCTGGGACTTCCTGCAACATCATCAGCGGCAGGCGGCGGTTTTGTTCAGCCTTCCGTTGTAAATGCCGCCCTTGACTGCCTTGCAACAGGAGCAGCAGCCGGAAACTACAAGCCTCCAAGAACATATCCGGCCATCCGCGGCGCAATGACCTGGTCAATAAACTGGGATGCGGCCAATGGCTATAATTTTGCAAATACTGTTGCACCAAAGCTGGATTCTCTGCCAAATAGCGGAACCACCCAGGTAGCGGCACCCACCTTCAATCCGGCCGGCGGTACATATGCTGCGGCACAGAATGTAACTATTTCCTGTGCTACGGGCGGAGCTTCAATCCGGTATACCACGGACGGAAGTGAACCGACCTTGTCTTCCGCAGTGTATGCGGGCGCTATTACCGTATCTTCCACTGCTACAATAAAGGCTAAAGCTTTCAAGTCCGGTACAAATGATTCTTCTTCTACCGCGGCAGCTGCCTATACCATAACCTCAACTCCCCCGCCGCCACCTGCGGCAGGGTATTCATATCTGACGGCCATGGCAAACCAGAGCATTGTTTGCGCGGACAATTACGGGAATGATCCTCTCATTGCCGACAGGATTTCAGCCGGAGATTGGGAGTTGTTCCAGATCATCAACAACAGCGACGGCACAATATCACTGCTTTCAAAGGCTAACGGCAAATATGTGTGCGCCGACCTGAACCAGGGAGCAAAACTTGTGGCAAGAAGTTCCGTCATAGACGCCTGGGAAAAATTCCAGAAAGTAACGCAGGCGGACGGGACCGTGGCTCTTAAGGCTATGGCCAACAACCAGTATGTATGCTGCGACCTGAATCTGGGAGCTGTATTGTATGCCAACAGGGCTGCTGTGGGAGGCGCGTGGGAATTCTTCACCATTGTATCCGGGTCTGCAAACTGACCCGCACCTGCGCAACCCGGCTCTATTGCCATGTTCAGTTGTCGCAAAGTCAATCATGGCAATTATCAAAATCAAAGAAAACCATAGCTGCATTAATAAATTATCCTGGCTTGGTTTGAAAAAAAGTAAAGGAGACAGAAAGCATGTTAAAAAAATCGTTAAGCAAAAAAGTACTTTCTCTGGTTTTATGCTTATCCATTTGTCTGACCTTGTTCGGAATGACAACCGGGGCGGCAAATGCGGCAGCGGCCGCATCGGTAACGGATACTCAAAGGGATACTATTTACAGGCTGACTTCAATATTTGAAAACAGCACTACCGAACTGCAGTATACCTACATAGAAAACATAGGTGACGGCAGAGGGTATACCTTTGGTTTTCCCGGATTCTGCAGCGGTACATATGACGGAACCATGTTCCTGAAGAAATACAAGGCATTGAATCCTAACAACACCCTGGTCAAATATATTCCGACCTTCGAATATATTGACAGCTTGCCCCATCCCGGCGGCTTGTGTTCCGTTACCACGGGACTTGAAAAGTTTCCCGCCGATTTCCGGGCGTGCGGCAGCGATCCTGCTTTTAAGCAGGCCCAACGTGACCTGGTTGACGAGCTTTATTGGAATCCGTCGCAGGTTGCAGCAAATGAAGTTGGTGCAAAATATCCCATCACATGCGGAGAATTGTATGACTCATTCATCAACCATGGTGAAGACGGCGCAAGGGATATCATCAATCAGACCAACAGAGCGGTCGGAAAAATTTCTAACGGCACTGATGAAAAAACCTGGTTAAATAAATTTTTAAGTATCAGACTTGGAATCCTTCAAGCGGATTCAACATGGAGCGATGCTGTAGATAGGGTTAAGGTATATCAGAAGTTATTAAACACGGACAACAATGTCAATCTGACAAGGCCTATCACAGTTACATGCTACGGAGATACTTTTACAATTTCCGGCGACACAGTAACCCCGCCACCCATATCAGACACCAGCCTTGCTTTTAACAAGCCTGTGACCTTCTCAGGCCAGCAGGAAGGCAATGAGGCCACTCATGCTGTTGACGGAGACACCTCCACCAGGTGGTCTTCCCAGGTATTCCCACAGTGGATTACTGTGGATCTGGGCAACCTTTACAATGTTAACAAAACGGAAGTCGTACCCTATATGGACAGGGCCTACCGGTTCAAGGTAGAGGCCTCCACTGACGGCTCCAACTATACCCAGATAGTGGACAGGACTGCAAATACAACTGGCGGCTCTTCCATAGCCAATACCTTCACCGGAACCAATGCAAGATATGTCAAACTGACGGTAACAGGCTGCTATAATGATACTACTGACTGGGCAAGTATCAGTGAGTTTAGGGTATTCGGCGACACAGTGACGCCGCCTCCCACATCAGACACCAGCCTTGCTTCTAATAAGCCTTTGACCTTCTCAGGCCAGCAGGAAGGCAACGAAGCCACTCATGCTGTTGACGGGGACACCTCCACCAGGTGGTCTTCTCAGGTATTCCCCCAGTGGATCAACGTGGATCTGGGCGCTGTTTACAATGTTAGCAAAACGGAAGTTGTACCCTATATGGACAGGGCTTACCAATTCAAGGTAGAGGTTTCCACAGACGGCTCCAAATATACCCAGGTGGTGGACAGGACTGCAAATACAACCGGCGGTTCTTCCATAGCCAATACCTTCACCGGAACCAATGCAAGATATGTCAAGCTGACGGTGACAGGCTGCTACAATGACCCTACCGACTGGACAAGCATCAGCGAGTTCAGGGTATTCGGCGATACCGCGACTCCTCCGCCGCCCCCATCTGAACCTACAACAGGGTATTCATACCTGACGGCCATGGCAAACCAGAGCATCGTTTGCGCGGACAATTACGGAAACGATCCTCTTATTGCCAACAGGACTTCAGCCGGGGATTGGGTATCATTCCTGATCATCAACAACAGCGACGGTACAATATCACTGCTTTCAAAGGTCAACGGCAAATATGTGTGCGCCGACCTGAACCAGGGAGCAAAACTGGTAGCAAGAAGCTCCGTCATCGACGCCTGGGAAAAATTCCAGAAAGTAGCACAGGCAGACGGAACCATAGCTCTTAAGGCTTTGGCAAATAACCAGTATGTATGCTGCGATCTGAATCTGGGAGCCGTATTGTATGCCAACAGGGCAGCCGTAGGAGGCGCATGGGAAACCTTTGCGGTAACCAATGTTAATGATCCCTCTACTCCACCGACAACTGACCCTGATTTTAAACCAGTCGTTCTGGGGTATGTACCAACCTGGAGTTTTAACTGTTACAAAACTTTGGATTTGAGCAAAATGACTCATATTTGCATAGCCTTTGCAGAACCGGATTCAAACGGAAATTTATCCCTGGGTGTATCTGATTCCGATATTAACGGGTGTGTCTCAAGGGCACATGCCGCAAATGTCAAAGTGCTTCTTTCCCTGGGAGGCGGCGCAGGCAACCCCAATTACAAAAACCTGCTCACAGCTAAAAACCGTGGGGCTTTTTGTGATAAGATTGTGCAGTATATGAATAAGTATAAGCTGGACGGGATTGATGTGGACCTTGAAATCAATCAATACAATAACATCGATTCCAACTGGGAGCCCTTTGTCAATGATCTTTATTCAAGGCTGAAACCGCAAGGAAAACTTTTGACTGCCGCTGTTGCCGATTGGGAGGGCGATTTACTTCCAAAAACAGCGTTTTCAAAATTTGACCTGGTCAACATAATGGCTTATGAAGATTATCAAGCGGCAGTGAGGAATCTTGATTACTTTGTAAATAAGAAAGGTGTCGACAGAAAAAAAGCTGTTCTGGGCATAGCGTTTTTCGGATATACCAGTTCAGGACAATACATCGGGTATAAGGATATTATTGCAAAATACCCCGATGCATGGAATGTAGACAGCTACGCCGGTATCAAATATGTAGGCGCGGCCTCCGTAGCCAAGCAGACCCTTTTAGGAAAGCAATACGGAGGGGTTATGATCTGGGATATGAGCCTGGATGCCTCAGGCGACCGGTCTCTGCTAAAAGTAATCGGAAACAATATAAAATAGCGGAATAAAAAATAGCAGTGTATTAAAAGCAAATAGCACTATAAAGAAAAGACCAGATGAATTTCTGGTCTTTTCCTATATCTCCGCTGCTATTCCTTCTTGCATTTTTCAGCTGCTAGGAACTGAGGCTCGAGAGGCTTGATTTCATGTCCATTTTTCTGAGCAGGCTGAATTCCTTTTTCACCATGAACAACGTCCAGATTACGATGATGGCGTCAATGGCAAAGGAGCCGTAATATATGCCTGACACACCGATCAGCTTGGGCAGGATCAGCATGACGGGAACATAGAAGATGAGCTGTCTGGCAATGCCGATGATAGCCGCAGGCTTTCCTTTGTCGATGGAAGGGAACAACGTCATCCCCATAAAGATGAAGGACAATACCGGCAGGATCGCCATATAAATACGGAAATAGGTAAACTGGGCCGCGGTAAACGCTTCATCCTTCAGCATCATCCCCAGCACCGACCCGGGAGCCGCCATGGAAACAATCCAGAAAGGCAGCGTAAGCAGCAGGGCGGCTACCGCAAAGATTTTGTAGGAGCGTATAACACGGTCATACTGTTTCGCACCATAATTGATGCCGAGCACCGGCTGCAAGGCGCGCATCAGGCCGAAGATCGGCGTAAGCAGGAACTGGAATACCCTGTATACCACTCCGTAAAAAGCTATGTCCGCAACGGTCCCATATCTGGACAGTGCATTAAACACAACGATGGCCTGTACCAGACTCATAACAGCCATCAGCATGGAAGGTGCTCCAAGCCTCAGGATGGATTTTGTGATATCCTTATCCCTGTGCAGGGAAAGAAGCTTTGACTTGAAAGTCGCATGTCCTTTCCCAAAATAGAACCATCCAAGCAGTGTGTAGGCCAGCATTCCGATGTTGGTTGCCCATGCTGCGCCTTCCACGCCCATTTCCAGAACACCGACAAAAATATATTTGAAAAGCGCATCCACGGCCAGTCCGATCCCCATCATCCAGGCCGCCGTTTTCATTTTGCCCTCGGCGCGTATGATCATATTGCCCGCAAGGCCGTATACCCAAAAGAACGCGCCGTAAACCGTCACCCTGAAATAGCGGTCCCCTAATGCCAATGCTTCTCCTGTTCCTCCCATAACCGCTATCAACCGGGTTGAAAAGATAAGCGCCAGGACCATGTAGATAACCGTCATGGCAATGGACAGCCAGTTTACATTGCCCAATAGGTGTTCCTGCGTTTTTTTATCCCGGGCACCAATGGCAATGCTTAAAACTGAGCCTGCCCCCACGCCGATCAGTGAGCCGAACGCCACACTGATCTGGGACAGCGGGTATGCTACGGAAACTCCAGCCAAAGCGGTTTCACCAACAAACTGTCCGACAAAGATGGCATCCAGAACCGAATTCATGCCATAGAGCACCATAGCAACGATGGCAGGCCAGGACAAATCAGCCATGACCTTCCATAGCCCGCCGGTCAGAATAAATTGCTTTTGCTTTTCTTTTGAATCAACCGTCGTCGTATCCATATTCAATCCCTCCAAATCCATATCAAAAATGAAATCCTTATTTATCCGTCAAAAACACGCCTGCCTGTTCTGCCAGACGAGAAGATCAGTTTATCCATCTGTGCTTTCATCTAAAAATCCGTTTACCATGCGCCGGAACTCCTGATTCTCTTCTGCAAAAAGGAAATGGCCGCTATGTATCAATTGCTCCAATCGTGCATTGGGCAGCGATTTCTGGAGTTTTTTAGCAATATCGATTCCGGTAGTCGGGTATTCCTTTTCACCGCCAGCCAGCAGCAACACAGGCATATTTATATTCTTCATTCTGGATGTCAAATCAAGTTTTGACTTGCCCATATGCATCATGGTAGCGTAAGATACCATTGTTTTATCAAATATCGTCTTTTTAGAAACATCCTGAAAATATGGGCCATAAAACATATCTATATGACGTATATACCATTCGTTTGCCGCCCATTGGTCCCTGGGCGGAAGACCTGTTTTGAAATACACAAAGGAGTCGGCAACAGCCGGTTTGTAATCCGCACTCACCGAGGATACAAGGATGAGTTTTTGTAAACTCCCCGGATAGTCTGCCGCATACTCCATGGCGATGATGCCGCCGAAGGAGTGGGCCATAACGGCGATATTCCGGTCCGGGAAAAAGTGCTTGCGTAATTCTTCGATTTCCTCAGCGAAAATCCGTATGCTGTAATTTGCAAGGTCAGGCTTGATCTGAGAGCGTCCGCAGCCTCTGCTGTCAAAAAACAACACCGGATGAGTATCTGCCAAAAACAGCAGGGAATCTTCCAAATAGTCCGAGGATAGGGCGCATCCGCCTGCGACCACAATAATGGGCGTTTCCTTCGATTGTGCGTTATATAGCGTATACCAGATATCAAATCCATTTATATTTACCGTATTACCGCCTTCCGTGGTAATAGCCGGACGTTGTAAAGCTTTGGGCGGCATCAACCGTGCGAACGAATGGTACAATGCAAATCCGAGAATGAGTACAGCACACACAATGCAAACAAGCCATTTAAAGGTGTTTTTCTTCCGCTTCATAATCAAATCCTCCAATCTCAGTCGCCAGCTGCGCCGCCCCCTTGCTCAGTATCTGCTTTAAGAACTAATGGGACTTTCCAGCCGGATATTTATGTGATCCGGCCCCTTATTTACCGAGGGTGACGCCGGCGACATTTATCTGAACGGGCTGACCCTGAAATGCATAGCCGGAGATGGTCTTATTATTGAATAGCGCCAGTTCATTGCGATAGGTCACAGGGACCAGGACACCGTTCTCATGCGCTTTTTCCAGAGCATAGTGGAAGCTTTGCCTGATTTTGTCTTCGCCTACCAGGCTCAGAAGGCCGCTGGTCAGGTTATAGGCTTCATCGTAGCTCAAATTGGACAGGGCTTTTGACACCATCGGATCGGTTGAATAGGAAGCTTTGGTGTAATCCATATTCGGATTCATATTGGATACAAAGGTGAACGGGTCGTAAAGGATGCCATAGCTCTCATAGTAGGTCATAACATACTTGCCTGCGCTGAATATATCACTGTAAAATGCCATCAGCTCTATACCATTCAGTGTTACCTTCATGCCGATATCGGCCAGGTTCTGCTGAATGGCCAGCATTGCCTTGTCATTTGTGGGAGTGCTGACATACTTCAATTCCGCCGCAAGGGGCGCACCGTTCTTTTCCCGTACACCGTCACCGTTGCTGTCCGCCCAGCCCGCCTCCTGCAGCAGGCTCTTTGCTTTCTCCGCATCATATGTATATGGCGTGACTGAGATATCACAATAGGGCAATGAGGTATCCATAATAGTATCCGCCGCTGTTTTCAATCCGCCAAAGAGGTCCTTCGCGATGCTCTGTTTGTTGATCGCATGGTTGACGGCCTGCCTCACCTTGATGTCGTCAAATGGTGCAACCGTCGGATTCATCGCCAGAAATTCGGTAAGAAGATGTGTTCCCGAAACCTTTCCTGTGTATTGCTCCTCGGCGTCAAGCTGGGCATATGAACTGTAGGATATATTGTCCGAGCCTGCGATCAGGTCTACCTCTCCATTGCGCAGCGCCAGCGTCTTGGCCTCGTTGTCCGGGATGACCTTTACGGTAAACCCATCCACTTGCGGCTTTTCTCCGTAGTAAACAGGATTGCGTACAAAGGTATATTCCAGATCGTTCTTGTTGTCCCCGGCATACATGTAAGGGCCGGTTCCGAGGGTGGTTGTCCCCAGCGTTTTTGAAAGCGTGCCGTCCTCATTGAAAGCGGCAGCCGCCATTATTCCCCGAGGCATCACCATGGCGAGGTTGGACAATGCCGCATAATAGGGTCTGGTCAGATGAATTTCGAGAACATTGTCGTTGACCACGACCACTTTTTCGATCAGGCTGTTCAGCAGTCCATAATTGACGGCTGCTTTTCCCAGAATCTTATTGGTATTCTCAAGATTCAGCTTCACAACCTCCGCAGTGAAATCGGTGCCGTCGGAGAACTTGACGCCCTTGCGGAGGTCAAAGGTATACACCAGCCCATCGTCCGAGAGCTTCCAGCTTTCGGCCAGGCCCGGCGTGATTTTGCCGTTGTCGTAATTGACCAGCGTTTCATAAAAATTGCTGATGTAGCGGTAATAGGACATGGAGTTGCCCTGCTCAGGTCCGTAGATGGCAGCGAACCCGCCCACAAAATTCGAGCCTTCCGCGATGGTGATGGTTTTGGGTGTATCAGAGGCATTGGTGCCAGAAGTTGTTGAGGCACAGCCTGCCAGCGGTATTACCGCCAGCATAAACGCCATAAGAACGATTAACAATTTTCTGCTCATGGTAAATATCTCCTTATATGTTTTTTGAAATTTATATCAATGCATGCCGTTTGGACAGCAGGGCTTTTGTGAGCCTTTTGGAGTATTCATGGTGAAAGTCATGGTGACCTTTTATGCCGGATGCCTGTTCGACGATTTTTCCATCCTTCATCACCAGGATGTGCTGTGACAGGTACAGCGCGACATCGAGATCATGTGTCACCAGCAGGTAACTGCAGCGGATTTCCTCCTTCAGTTCCAGCAGCAAATCCAGTATCTGCTTTCTTAGGGTTACATCCAGGCCGCTCAAGGATTCATCAAAGATGATCAGCTTAGGTGAAACGCTGATAGCCCGGGCAATGCATACCCGCTTTTGCTGCCCCCCGGAAAGCTCATGCGGATATCGCTCCAATATTTCCGGCGGGAGGCCAACGCGCTGTATCAGTTCGGCTGCACGTTCCCCCTGCTCTGTTTTCCCCAAGCCCAGCAAATTTTTCATCGGCTCCGACAGAATCCGTACGATTGGCTGCCGCGGGTCGAGGGAGCTTTGCCCGTCCTGCATGACGAGCTGGACGGATTTGCGCTGCCGGCGCAGTTCTTTCCGGCTGTATTCCGTAATGGACTTCCCGTCAAGAACCAGTTGGCCGCCGGTAGGTTTTTCCACATAAGCCAGTATTCGCGACAGCGTGCTTTTTCCGCTGCCGCTCTCGCCTACTAAAGAGTAGGTTGTGTTCTCCTCAAATTCGAGAGACACACCGTCTACAGCCCGGCAGACGGTCTTCCTGCCGGAAACGGTTTTTCCCATATATTCCTTTGTAATATCAGAAGCTCTCAGCATGTTTATCCACCTCCGCCAACAGGCTTGCCTCCATCAGTTCCTTTGTATACTCGTGCTGGGGCGCATGGAAGATACTCCTGGGAATGCCCTGCTCCACAATGCGCCCATCCTTCATCACCAGGATATGATCGGCGAGGGAGGCCACGCCGAAGTCATGGGTGACGATAAGGAGGGAAATTCCCTGCGCTTTGATCTTCGAAAACTCCTCCAGAATCATCTCCTCGGAAATGGCATCCACGGAGGAGGTCGCCTCGTCGGCAATGATCAGCTTTGGTTTGAGCATCAGGGCCAGTGCGATCATCACCCGCTGAAGCATCCCGCCGCTCAACTCATGGGGGTAGCTGTGCATGATCTTTTCCGTCTGCCGCAGGTTGACATCCTGCAGAGCATGGATTGCCCGCTCACAGGCTTCTTTTTTGCCAATGCTCAAATGCGCTGAAAGGGTGTCTGTGATCTGTTTTCCAACCCGTGTTACAGGAGAAAATGCCGTCATGGGATTTTGCATGATCATGGACATCTCTCTTCCCCTCAGAGAGCGGAATTCGTTCTCGCGCAGCGCAAGCAGCTTTCTGCCGCAAAACAAAACATCTCCGTCCACGTCGAACACCCTGGGATTCAGCAGCCTTAACAGCGCTTTGCTGGTCATGGTTTTCCCGCTGCCGCTTTCGCCAATGATGCCAAGCGTTTGTCCTTTCTCAATCGAAAAGCAGATGCTTTTTACAATGGCCTCCTTCGTCTTTTTGAGCCCGACCGTCAGGTTTTTAACTTCCAATATTTTCTCTGCCATATCAGGCCTCCTCCGGTGAAATGATGTCACGGAGCGCCTCACCGAAAAGGTTGAAGCCCGCGGTGGTAAAAATGATGCACAAACCCGGGTAAACGAGCAGCCTCGGATGGCTGTAGAGATATGAGGAGGCCTGGCTGAACATGGCTCCCCATTCCGGAGTACCGGTTTCAAAGCCGAAGCCTAAAAACGCATATCCTGATACCGTCAGCACTATGGAGGCGACTCCCGTGCTGAAATAGACGATGAGCTGCGGCAGCACATTTGGCAGGATATGGCCCAGAACGATCTGAAGATCGGAGCAGCCGGCGATGCGGCAGGCTGTGACATATTCCTTATTTTTCTCCTGCAATACAAATGTCCTGACAATCCTGGCAAACCATACCCACATGGAAAAGATGATAGAAATGATGATGTTGGCGATCCCATGGCCCAGGGAGCCAATCAGCGTCACCGCAATCAACAGCGGGGGAAACGCCATAAAGATGTCGCATACGGCGGAAAAGATGCGGTCTGTCTTTCCTCCCGCGTAAGCGCACACCGTGGATACCGCGGTGCTGAAAAGCGCAAGCAGCAACAGGGTGGGCACCGCAATACCCAGAGAATACCGGGCGCCATACAAGAGCCTCGACAGAACGCAGCGGCCCATTTCATCGGTGCCCAGAGGATACGGTGCGCTTGCCCTGGCATAGGTATTGGCAATATTGACTGTGTTCGGGTCGTTGGGAGCCAGCAAGGGTGCGAACAGCGCGGCAAGCCCAATGGCTGTGATCATGGCAAGGCCGGCCACGGCCTGAGGGTTCCGGTATATCTTTCTAAGCATGGTATCCCTCCCTTGAAGCATTCATCGAGGGATGGATGGCAAGGTTGATGAGTTCCGCCACAAAATTGACCAGCACAAAGAGTACCGCAATCAGCAGCACACAGGCGTTGATGCCCGGCAGGTCGCGCCCGACTATGGCTTTTACAAGATAGGATCCAATGCCAGGCCAGGAAAAGACCGCCTCCACCATGGCGCTTCCTGCAAGGGCGTATCCGAAATACTGGAAGAGCATCGTGACCATTGGCGGCATGGCATGCTTGAGCACCATCCCCGTGATCTTCCTCTCCGGCAGGCCGCGCGAGCGGGCGTAGGTCACGAAGTCGCATTGATAGCTCCGTATCAGATTGGAGCGGAATACCCGTATGGCCGACGACGCCATGGGAATGGCCAGGGTCAGCGCGGGTAAAATCAGGCTTTTGAAATTGCCGTAATCCATTATTTTGAAAATAGGGATTGTCACGGCAAACAGCACCAGGAGCATGAAGCCGACCCAGAAATTCGGCAGTGATAGTCCGAAGATGGTTCCCACACGGATCACCTGGTCAAAGATACCGTTTTTCCGCGCTGCCGAAACGACACTGAGCGGCACCGTAAGCAGGATTGTAAAAAGCATGGACAGCAGGACCAGGTGAAAGGTAGCCATGAATTTGCCGGGCAGCTCGGTGCTCACCGGCGCCTTCGTCAGCAGGGAGATTCCAAAATCACCCCGCAGCACGTGCGCCGCCCACGAAAAATACTGTTTATAAAAAGGTTGATCGAGCCCCATCTCCCGGCGGATCTCTTCGACCTGTTCCGCTGTGGGCCTGGAGAGTGTCCTTTGCGCAAATGCTTCCGCCGGGTCAACCGGCGAAATGTTTGCAAAAACAAACGAGAGCAGGCTGACGCCAATCAGGACCAGTACCAGCGCGATCAATTTGTTGATTACCAATTTAGCCAAACCAGTGTTCTCCTTTCCCCGGCGGCGCTACCGGACGACTTCCAATTTCCAGCCGATTGCCCTTTTGCGCACGCCGATGAAGTCGGAATAGATGCCGGGCTGCCGGATCAGCTCATCGTGTGTCCCGCTCTGCACAATCCGCCCCGCGTCAACCACCAGAATCTGATCGGCGTTTCTGACCGTTTTCAACCGGTGGGCAATCATAACGATGGTCTTGTTCTTTGTGAGCTCCGTGATTGCCTCCTGAAGCTTGTTTTCGTTTTCCGGGTCCACATTGGCGGTGGCCTCGTCCAGAATGACGACGGGAGCATCTTTTAACATAGCTCGAGCGATTGAAATACGCTGCTTCTCGCCTCCGGAGATGGTGGCTCCCCCTTCGCCGATCACAGTGTCGTAACCATCCGGAAGTGCCGTAATAAATTCATGGCAGCAGGCTTTTTTCGCCGCTGCGACCACCTCTTCCATGGTGGCGTCCGTCTTGCCGAATTTGATGTTGCCGGCGATGGTGTCATTAAACAGATAGACGTTCTGAAACACCATGCTGACATTTGCGAGCAGGCTGTCCAGCTTGTACTCCCGTACATCTTTTCCGCCCAGCGTGATCATGCCCTCGTCAACGTCCCAGAACCGGGCAATGAGATTGCACAGTGTCGTCTTGCCGCCGCCAGACGGACCTACGATGGCCGTCGTTGTACCCTGTGGTATAGTGAAGCTGACGTTATCGATGATCTTGCGGTCTCCATAGGAAAAGCTGACGTTTTGGAAGGTTATATCCATACTTCTGGGCTGTTGTATCTGGCCGTTGACGTCCATAACCGGCGTTTTGTGGATGTCTTCCACCCGGTCCATGGAAACATCGATCAGCCTGATGAAAGAGGACATGAGTCCCGCCGCTTCCAGTTCTGTAAATATGAAGAACCCGCAGACTATCATCAGAAGACACATGAACAGTTCCATTTCTCCGTTCAGATAATACAGGATGGAGACTATGACGACGGCGACACTGGTCAGCCGCAGCACGATT
>JAEWSZ010000220.1 GCA_023397905.1 Bacillota bacterium
TGCAACTCATGGATGATTTTCAAAAGCTTGAACCTGCGGACTTCCACCATGCGCCCGCTCTCTGCAAAGCCAATTGCTTCCTACTCTTTCCAGTCATCATATTTAATAATATTTAACAGGTTCAAAACCGCCGCCACCGGATATCCATACTTCAACCGCGGTTATAAAGTCAATTACAGTTAAACCTTCTCCTTCAGGCAAATGCCGCTTTTAAACGATTATACTTGAAGGTTTAAAGCTTGGATTTGAAAAATTTTACTTCATAAGGCTTTAGCCTCAAACCCAGGCTATCGGCTTTCAGCCCATAGTAAATGACTTTTAAATATTATAATACATCAACACCCTATTTTCGTCAAGGAATAAAGTTTATCGCAGGTTTTCTGACCGTAAATTTTCAGGACCTGCGCATGGCACATATTAAAATTTCCGGAATAAAATATAATCAGGCAATGAATCATGCAAAGAGGTTGGAATGAACTATAACTTTGACGAAATTATTTCAAAAATCCGCAGCGGAGAGTATAAACCCATAGGTTTTGGTTCCTGCAGGAGAGTATATGATTTGAACGACGGATATGTGGTAAAAGTGGCCAGGGATATCCGGGGCATTGATCAGAACAGAACCGAAAATTCAATTTACCAATCCCGTAAATCCGGTTTTTTTGCCGAGGTGGCGGCAATATCAGATAACAACCGACTTCTGGTTATGGCGAAAGCTCAGAAAATCCGGAATATGAGCGCCGTTTTTCAATACTATAAAGTAAGAAACCTCAGTTCGCTTGTGAGGATCAATAATTTTACGGAGGATATAAAAAATCACAGGCTGAGCAGAGGAGATCTGGTGAGAGCCTCCAGCTGGGGCATTGTGGATAATATCCCTGTTATGATAGATTACGGCCTCACTCAGAATATATACATAAAATACTACCGGTTCAATATTTTGGCCGGAAGGAGGTTTAAAATACTCAAATATTAGTAAGTACATCCTTACGTAAATAAGTTATTAAATATAGAAATCATACATATTCCTTGAGGCATGTTTCCAGAATGGCCATCCCTTTTTTTATCTGCTCGATATTCGAGGCCGCAAAGCTCAGCCTTATATGGCTGTCTTTGTTTTTGTTGTCCAGGTCATAAAAAACTCCGGAAGGTATAATAAGCAACCCAGCCTTCCTGCAGGAAAGAAAAAAATTTTCTGAAGAGAGCTTTCCCGGAAGCTTTATCCAGAAATAAAGACCTCCGTTGGGTCGGTTAAATTTAATGCCGCTCTTTTCCATTCTCTCAAGCTGTCCAAGCATGAATTCATATTTTCCCCTGTATATTTCTTTCATATACTGCAGGTGTTCCCCCCACTTCCCGGTTCTGAAATACCGGTCCAGCGACCTTTGTATCAGTCCCGAAGAAGATATATCGCTTGTGTGCTTTATTCTGGTAAAGTCGCTGACTAGTACTCCTGGAACCAGCATACAGCCCACTCTGAGACCCGGCATTAAAATTTTTGAAAAACTTTTCAGGTAAATGACCAATTCGTTTTTTCCATCCAGGGCTTTCAGGGTATGCAGCCCTGCATTTCCGTAAGACAGCTCGGACATGGAATCGTCTTCAACAACATATACGTTATACCTGGCGGCCAGGACAAGGAGCTCCTGAAGTTTTTTAAAACTGTAGGATATGGTGGTGGGATTCTGAAAGCTTGTCATAATGTAAATAAGCTTTGGCCTGCATATTCTGATTTTCTTTTCCAGATCTATCAGATCAATGCCCTCCGGCTCCATATTTACTCCTACCACCCTGGCGCCCCTGGACTTGAAAACAGCCACTGCGCCGTCATAGGTTGGAGTTTCTGTGAGCACGTAATCCCCCGGATTCAGCAGTGCTTTTCCGATAAGGTCTATCCCCTGCTGTGCTCCTGAAACAATAATAGCATTTTCCTCGCTTTCGGCCTTAATAGAATAGCTGCTGTCCAGGTAATCCAGAACTGATTTTCTAAGCGGCCTGAAACCGTTGCTTTCCTGGTATCCGAAGGCAAAACCCTTATCCCTTTCCAGCACCTCGTTTATACATTCCTTAAAGGATTCTATTGGAAATATTTCAGGATGCGGAGTGGCGCCGGCAAAATTTATGACAGATTCATTTGCTGTCAGGCCCAGATCGCTTGAAGAATAGGCTTCCGCTTTTTTTGCCTTATTGGCGGACACGTAATAGCCGCTGCCTTTTTTGGCCGTAATATATTTGTTGTTTTCAAGCTGCTTGTACGCATTGACCACAGTAATGGTGTTAATTTCAAAGGCTTCCGCCAGCTGCCTCACTGCGGGCAGCTTTTCACCCGGCTTTAGCCCGCCGTCCGTAATCATATTCTTTATATGTTCAAACAGCTGCATGTATTTAGGCTGCCTGTCATTTTTAAATTGTATCGGTACAATATTCATTTTCTCTCCATTATTATATTAAATATATTGACTTTGCAGTTTATACGTGTAAAAATATTCAAAATTCAAACGTAAATATACAAATGTGTAGCGATACAATCAGTATATTAAATGTTGAATAAAATGTAAAGGAGAATGTTTCATGACAGACAGATATGAATTAAACAAAAACCTTGCTCAGATGTTAAAGGGCGGCGTAATAATGGACGTCGTAAATGCCCGGGAGGCCGAAATAGCTCAAAAAGCCGGAGCCGTGGCAGTAATGGCCCTGGAGCGCGTACCCTCCGACATCAGGAAAATGGGCGGAGTTGCCAGAATGTCCGATCCCAGGATGATTAAAGAAATACAGGCCGCCGTGTCCATTCCCGTCATGGCAAAGGTCCGCATAGGCCATTTTGTGGAAGCACAGGTACTCGAAGCCCTTTCCATCGACTACATAGATGAAAGCGAGGTACTGACGCCTGCGGATGAGGATTTCCACATTGAAAAGCACACCTTCAAGGTGCCGTTTGTATGCGGGGCCAGAAACCTGGGCGAAGCTTTGAGAAGGATCGGCGAAGGCGCTTCCATGATACGTACCAAGGGCGAAGCCGGCACCGGAAACGTGGTGGAGGCAGTACGTCATATGAGGACGGTCACCACCGAAATAAGAAAGGTTCAAAGTGCTTCAAAGCAGGAATTGATGACTATAGCCAAGGAATACGGAGCGCCTTATGAGCTCGTACTGTATGTGCATGAAAACGGCAGGCTGCCCGTTGTCAATTTTGCCGCCGGCGGAATTGCAACTCCCGCGGATGCAGCTCTGATGATGCAGCTTGGCTGTGACGGAGTATTTGTCGGCTCCGGCATATTCAAATCCTCGGACCCCGCCAAAAGGGCTCAGGCCATTGTAAAGGCCACCACCTATTACAACGACCCCGCGGTAATAGCTGAAGTGTCCGAAGAACTGGGCACCGCAATGGACTCCATAGATGTGAGAGAGCTCTCCGGAAACAGCCTGTATGCCTCCAGGGGATGGTGACGAGGTATAATCCATGAAAACAATAGGTGTATTAGGCTTGCAGGGCGCTGTCCGTGAGCATATGGACAAACTGAATAAAATTGAAAACGTAACTGCTGTGAACGCAAAATACAGAAGCGACCTTGAGGCCATAGACGGCCTTATTATACCCGGGGGCGAAAGCACTGCCATAGGCCGTCTTCTGGCTGATTTTGAGCTTACGGAACCTCTCAGGGCCAGGATCCTGTCCGGAATGCCCGTCTGGGGCACCTGCGCCGGTATGATCATACTTGCCAAAAACATTGCCAATGACCACAGGCGCCATCTCCGGGTCATGGACATTGAGGTCATGCGGAACGGCTACGGGCGGCAATTGGACAGCTTTACAACTGACGTAGACGTACCCGCCGTCTCAAATGACAAAATACCTCTGGTGTTTATCAGGGCTCCCTATGTGGTAGGTGCCGCCCCGCAGGTCGAGGTGCTTCTCCGGATTGACGGAAATATCGTCGCCTGCCGCCAGGGCAATATGCTGGCGACCTCCTTTCATCCGGAGCTCACCAATGATCTGAACTTTCACAGGTATTTTGCCGGAATGATTCCATGTTGAGATATTTGATTGAATTTGTTATTTTGCATCACCCAATTTTTTTATCTATTTGCTGAATTTGCTGAACATTTAGCGATTATTATCGTCTATATTAATAATAAAGTTCGGTATAATGCTGAATAAATATCGATTGATGGAGGGATGTAAAATGCTCACCGGAAAAATGTATAAAACCGTTATTTTACCCGTATTACTGGCTGCTATCCTGTTGCTCGCCTATATAGCTGTAAATGTTTTGACAGCTTCTCCAGTCAATGCGGAAGAACTGTCAAAAGGAGTAAAAGCTGAGAGAATATCAGCTCCGGAACTATCAGATGATTTTATCTCCGCCGCCGAGGATTTTTCCCTTTCCCTGTTTAAACAGACGGCGGACACCGGAAAGAATTCTCTCATCTCCCCTGTCTCGGCGGCACTGGCTTTGGGAATGACAGCCAACGGCTCCGGAGGAAATACTCTGGCTCAGTTTAATAAACTTCTGGGCAAGGATAGCATAACCACGGAACAATTAAATAAATTCTACTATTCCATGTCCCGGCTTCTTCAAAATGACAAATACAACAAAATCCGTATTGCCAACTCCATATGGTACAAAAACAGCGAATCATTAAATGTAAAGCAGGATTTTCTTCAAAATAACGCCGACTATTACGGAGCAGCTGCTTATAAGGCGGACTTCGGGTCTCCGGATACGATCAAAGCTATCAATAACTGGGTCAAAACCAATACCGGCGGAATGATAGATAAAATAATTGATAAAATCGATGCTCAGACTGTCATGTATCTTTTCAATACTCTCATGTTCGATGCCGAATGGGAAAAGATTTATAAATCCTCCGACATACACGACGGCAGCTTTACTTTGCCGGAAAAGGATACTGTCACCGTGCCTTATATGTATTCATCTGAAAAATATATTAAAAGTGAAAATGCCGAAGGTTTTATAAAACCGTACAAGGGAAACAAATACAGTTTTGTCGGCATACTTCCCAATAAAGATATGACGCTTGAAGAATATTTGAAAACACTGGACGGCAAAAGCTTTCAGGATATTTTAAACAGCGGTTCCAATGAAACAGCTAAAATAGGGCTTCCAAAATTCAAATATGATTGCAGCGCAAGTCTTGTGGAACCATTGAAAGCTCTCGGCCTCACCGACGGATTTGATCCTAATAAAGCCGATTTCAGCAAAATGGCCTCGGATACGGAAGGAAATATATACGTCTCAAATGTATTGCAGAAAACCTTCATTCAGGTGGACGATAAAGGGACCAAAGCCGGAGCCGTTACCAAAGTGGAAATGATAACCACTGGCGCATTAATAGAAAAAAACCTGACCCTCAACAGGCCGTTTTTATTCGCCATTATAGAAAATGACACAAAGCTCCCTTTATTTATAGGAACAGTAGCCAATCCTTAAATGTAAGAATTATTGACTCTCTGCCGCATCAATTGAATCCAGTACCCTGCCGATGTACTCCCGGTTTGGAGAGCCCAGGTCCCTGGCTTTTTCCAGTTCCGTCCTGGCCTTTTCAAACTGCTGAGTCTCAAAATACAGCCGGCCCAGCAAAAAGTGCCCGTCGGCGGGGCTTTCTTCCGCCAACAGCGTTCCATGCGCAATACCCTCATCGTATTTTTTCTGATATAACTCCGCCTGGGTAAGACTCCAGAGTACCTCTATTCTCACTCTTTTTTCAGCGGGCTCCATGGCGAGGACATCCTCCGCAAGTTTTTCTGCCTCTTCCCATCTCTCCTGGCTGCTCAGGGTCTGAAGCTCCGAAATTTTGGCTAGGGCCCTATTCTCATTATTGGTGAACCCATAGTACAGCGCACCGGCCAAAACAGCTATGATGAGCAGCAAAGAAGCGATTTTTATACCTTTTTCTTTTCCGTTTTTTCCTTTTGATGTATAAACAGCTCCAGTGGTCAAAAAGCCTCCTATGAGGCCGCCTATATGAGCGTGGTTGTCTATCCTGACGTTCATAAAGCCATAAACTACATTTATTACCAGCATTGTTACCAGATTCGCTCCATAGCTGCTTTTCATTAGGGCCGGCCTCTTGGAAACAAAAAACAGCATGGCCCCAAGCAATCCGAATATTGCGCCGGAAGCTCCCACCGAAGCATTCAAGGAAAATGCGAAACTTGCTATGCAGCCCATAAAGCCAGAAACCAGGTATATCACCGCAAATTTCTTATGTCCGAATACCCGTTCCACCTGTGTGCCCAGGGCAAACAGTGAGTAGCAATTCACGGTCACATGGACAATATCCGAATGCAAAAACATGGGAGAAAGCAGCCTCCAGTATTCCCCCTGCATTATCAGGGAGTTCACCTTTGCGCCGAAGGTGGTGAGCAGCTGGTCATAGGAGGTCCCTGTCCTGTTTGCCATCAGGGTCAGCAGCAGCCACACCAATATATTTACGGCGATAAGCCCGTATGTCAGCCAGGGTTTATCTGTTTTTATCTCGATTTCGTAGTCTTTTTTCCTCTGAACAATTATTTTCTGTATATCTTCATAGGAAGTGTCAATGGAATCCAATCCCTTTGAAAAAAATCTTTTAACAGACCTTTCAACATTGGCGTCAAAATTCGGCACCTTAAAGTGTTTTTGGACGGTTCTTTCTCTTATATCCACGGACATGCACTTCAGAAACTTCCGCTCTATGGCCAGGTCCGCCTGTCCCTGCCTGATTATTCCTATTTTCTCTTCTTCAGATTGTCCGTCAAAGAGGAACAGTTTTAAAAGCATGGCATTCCTGCCGTTGATTTTATTTATAAGCGCCGCCCCGTCTTTGATGGATTGTGCCAGCTGCTGGGTGTCCAAAGCATCCGCGTCAATGATCTCCAGCAATACAGAGGTGCCTTGAGAGTCCTTTATCAGACTGGTTGAACCGTCGCTGAAATCAAGCCGTCTGTTTTCCGGCAATATGAGATTAAAATATTCTTTTTCAATCAGATACCTGACTAGTGATTTTATAAAATTTGTCTTCATATTGATAAAAAGCCCCCAACATCAGCTGCTCCATATTTCCGGGCAATTTCCGCCGCATCCTCCCAGGAACCGGTCAGGATTCCCGCTCTCCCCTTGTATACCCTGAGTGCAGCCCCCAGTGCATTTGCATTACGGGATTTTAAGACAAAAGGCTGCTTCATGTATGTCTGAGCCTCTTCCACTATCCTGGCAAGAAGCTGTTCGTCATTGTGACCGTCAACATCGGCATCTATTATCACAACATCACATTCCTCATCAAGCAGCGACATGGCCAGGTCGGCTACAGCTCCACTATTGCCCGACAGGATCCCCTTTTTCAGCGCTTCATCGTTATTGATATCTATGATTCCTGTTTCCGTGGATTTTAACTCCTCAAAAGCTATTTTCCGGGCCGTTGATGTAATATAGTTAACATCTAGAATACGGCCCGCGCCATCGGAACGCTTAACAATTTCCGCCACCTGTGCTATATACTCGGGAGTGGTCCCGCAGCACCCGCCTATCAGCCTTGCCCCGTTCCTGATAAAATCCGGAACATACTTTGCAAAGCTTTCCGGAGTTTCGTCGAATACAGGTTTGCCGTCAATTATCCGCGGCAGGCCGGCATTTGGCTTTACGCTGAAGGGAAGTCCCGTTTGGGCATAGCGCTCGGTGATCCCCACCATATATTCCGCACCAAAGGAACAATTTGTGCCTATGAGATCGGCGCCCATCGAGTGAAGTATTATGGCGCATATTTCGGGCTCGCTTCCCATTAAGGTTTTCCCGTTCTTTTCATAGGAAATTGAACAAATGACCGGGAGGCCGCAGTTTTCTTTAGCGGCCAGAAGCGCTATCCTCAATTCCGCCATATCGGTAAAGGTCTCAAAGCTTATAATGTCCGCCCCGCCCTCAGCGACCGCTGTTACCTGATCCTTAAAGGTATTGTAGGCCTGTTGGAAGGTCAGCTCGCCGAAAGGCTCCAGCAGCTTCCCAAGGGGGCCGATCGAAGCCGCCACACGGCATTTTCCGCCGCTCACCTCTTTTGCCAGTCTGACGGACTGAGCATTGATTTCATGGTGCTTGTCTTTCAAACCGTACTCCTCAAGCTTCATGCCGTTTGATTGAAAGGTGTTGGTTTGAATTATATCTGAACCGGCTTCAACATATGCCTTATAAATTCCCTTTACCACCTGGGGATGTGTGAGATTCCACTCTTCCGGGCAGACTCCCTTTTCAAGGCCGTTTCTCTGGAGCATAACCCCCATGGACCCGTCAAATGTCATTATTCTGTTGTTCAAATCATCTATAAAAGACAATAGCTTGCCCTCCGTTTCTTAATTACGCCGGCTTCCGGCTTGCCATAAACAAAATTGCCAGTGGTTTTAAACTGGCAATTATAAATATTGTTATATAAATTATAATATTGTATGGGCATAAAGTAAATCTTGTTTTGCCCCGAGGTCCCTGACTATCCCTATGTATGCTTTGATACATCCGCAATACATCCATAATCACGCTGTTTCTATAGACGCCTCGTCCTGCAGGCCCAACTGGACGATTGCATTTTCCCGCATTTTATATTTCTGTATCTTGCCGCTGGCGGTCATGGGAAAGCTATCCACGAAGCCCACATATTTAGGGGTTTTGTGCCTTGCCATATTTGCTTTGACGGCCTCCTTCACAGCCTCCTCGCTGAGGGTACAGCCTTCCTTCAGTATGACACAGGCCATGATTTCCTCCCCGTAGGCCTTGGAGGGTACTCCTATCACCTGCACATCCTTTATTTCCGGCAGGGTATATAAAAATTCCTCTATTTCCTTGGGATAAATATTTTCTCCGCCTCTTATGATCATGTCCTTGATTCTTCCTGTGATCTTGTAGTACCCATGCTCATCCCTGGTTGCCAGGTCTCCCGTGTGAAGCCAGCCGTCGGCATCAATGGCCTGCGCTGTGGCCTCGGGCATTTTATAGTAGCCCTTCATAACATTATAGCCCCTTGTGACAAATTCCCCCTGAACTCCGGCAGGCAATTCCTTATTTGTCTCCGGATCCACAATCCTGCATTCTATAAAAGGAAGCGCACGGCCTACGGTTGAAACCCTTCTTTCCAGGCTGTCGCCTATTCTGGTCTGGGTGCACACCGGAGACGCCTCTGTCTGTCCGTATGGGATTGTAATGTCCTTCATATTCATTTTGTCCACAACCACCTGCATTACTTTTACAGGGCATGGCGATCCTGACATGATACCTGTCCTTAAGGACGAAAAATTGAAATTATCAAATTCCGGATGTTCCAGCATGGCAATATACATTGTGGGCACTCCGTGTACTGCGGTGCATTTTTCATTCTGGATAGTCTGCATGACCTTCAGGGGCTGGTAATATTCCAGCGGAACCATGGTCGTCCCGTGTGTCACACAGGCCATAATGGCCAGCACCAGTCCGAAGCAGTGGAAGAAGGGGACGGGTATGCACAGCCTGTCCTCATGGGTGAAATGCATGCAGTCCCCTATGCATTTTCCATTGTTAACAATATTGAAATGTGTCAGCATAACACCTTTGGGGAACCCTGTAGTGCCGGAAGTGTACTGCATGTTTATTACATCGTGGCAGTTCAGGGAATCGCTTATTGCATAGAGTTCCTTATCAGAGATGTCGTTGCCCATTTCCAGAAAGTCTTTCCAGCTGAACATGCCCGGATATACACTTTCACTTACGCTTATTATATTCTTAAGGTATGGCAATTCAGGGCTTGAGAACTTGCCGGGTTCCGAATTCTTCAGCCCGGGACACAGTTCATTGATGATCTCCACATAGTTGGAATCCTTGAAACCGTCGATCATTATCAAGGTGCTTGAATCGGACTGCTTCATAAGGTATTCCAGCTCAAATACCTTATAATTGGTGTTGACCGTCACCAGAACCGCGCCTATTTTTGCCGTTGCAAAAAGCGTTATAAGCCATTCCGGAACATTGGTGGCCCAGATAGCCACATGATCTCCCTTTTTTATGCCCAGCTTCATAAGGCTCTTTGCAGCAGCGTTGCATATGGAATTAAATTCAGAATAGGTTTTCCTGAAAGGGCGGTCGGTATACAGCGCACAGGCGTGGTCCGGATACTTCGCCGCCATTTCATCCAGCAATGCGCCAACTGTTATTTCAATAAGCTTTTCCATAAATCATACCTCCAAAAATAAATGTCTAAATAAGAATAAAGAAGCAACTAAAAAAGCTTTCCATCCCAAAACATGAGACGAAAAGCTATTCCGCGGTACCACTCAAGTTAATTCAAAGCCGAAAAAAGGCTCTGTAATTCTCTTTAACTCCAATAACGGTGAAAATCCGTTCCGGCCTATCAAAATATCAATTCAGCCGGAAATGCTCCAGGGCGAGCTTCAACCTTCAAAGCCGCTGTCTTTCACCATAGGTCAATTACCGGTAATTGACTTTTGACAGCTCTCTTTGGGACAATGTACGGTTTACTGTTCCCTTTCCTTGCACGTTCATAAATTTGAAATTATTAATATAATACAATGCAAATAATTAAAGTGTCAATACATTTCTGTTCATAACAGCTCAAAACAGCCCAAATTGCACAACAGGTCTGTAAAAACAAATCCCTGATTATATCTTTATATTGTGCTTGAAGGCGTATATGGCGGCCTGGGTCCTGTCGTTCACGTCCAGCTTTTTAAATATATTTGAAATATGATTTTTAACTGTTTTCTCACTTATGTACAGGTTCTTTGCGATTTCCTTGTTTATCATGCCTTCCGCTATCAGCTTCAGCACTTCTATCTCCCTGTTTGTCAGATTGTTTATGAAGGTCTTGTCATGCTCATACAATGTAACCCGGTTAAACTCCTTCACCAGTTCGCTGGTCATATTGTGCTGTATGTAGGTCTGTTCGCCGAACACACTTCTGATTGCCTCTATCAGCACAGAGGATTCCGCATCCTTTATTACATAACCTTCACAGCCCAATTGCAGGGTTTTAAACAGATACTCCCGGTCCTGATGAATCGTCAGAACAATTATCTTGGAATCCGGGTCTTCCGTCTTGATCATTTTGATCGCCTGCAGCCCGTTTAAAACAGGCATGTTAATATCCATTAAAATTATATCAGGTCTGATCGTTCTGGCACTTTCTACCGCTTCCTCGCCGTTTGAAGCCTGAGATACCACACAGATGTCATCTTCAAGTTCAAGAATGGTTTTTAACCCCTGTCTTACCATAGCATGATCATCAGCTATCATTACCCTTATTTTATTCATGTCTTAAGTGCCTCCCCTTTATCATTAAGTGGTAGTACTATGTTTAATTTTGTTCCTTTTCCTTCTTCGGATACAATTTTAAAATCGCCTTCAAGCAGGGCTACTCTCTCCTTCATACTAAACAGTCCGAATCCTCCTGTCAATTCCGGCCCTGATATCTTAACAGTTTCGGCGTTGAAGCCAACCCCGTTGTCAAATATTATAATGCTCAGCCTTTTATCAATTACTTCTAAAATAACTGACGCAGAATTCGCCTTTGAATGCTTTAGCACATTATTCAGCGCTTCCTGTACAATCCTGAACACAGTCAGTGAAATTGCAGGCTTTAGAATTTCTTCTATTCCTCTGTATTTGAAAATAACGTTTATCCCTGAAGTCTCCTTAAAAGAAATAACATATCTTTCTAAAGTTGGCAATAGACCCAAATCATCAAGTGACATAGGTCTCAGGTTGTATATTATCTTTCTGACCTCCTGCAAACTGTCCCTCATTATCTTTTTGAGGTTCTGCAATTCCTTCTTTGCCTCGTCTATATTTATGTCTATAAGCCGCTCACATATTTCCGCCTTTATTACGGTATTGGACATTGACTGAGCCGGTCCGTCATGTATTTCTCTCGCTACCCGCTTTCTCTCATCCTCCTGGGCTTCAATAATCCTGAGACCCAAAAATTCCTTTTGCTGTAAATTATCTATTTGTTCTCCAAAGCTCTTTAAATCGCTGCTCAAATATTCGAGGGCCACTCCTACATGACCAATGAGATTATCCGCCCTGTCAAGAGTTTTTATGGTTTCCTTGATTCTCACTTCAAGATCATTGCGCCTTTTGATCAGGAAACCTTCCTGTTCTCTCTTTACAGCCAGCTTTACACGTATATTGTCAGCGGTCTGGTATGCCGACGCCAATTCATTCTGGGTAAATCTGTTGAACTCCTTGTTTACATCAAAAAGCTTTTTCTTACTCAGCTTCAGCTCGTGCTCCAGATTTTCTATTTCACTCAGGCTGTCAAAAACCTGTTTCTTAATAGTTTCGAGCTCCTCCTCAAGCCGTTTGCATTCTTTTCTGGAATTTTCGGCAATCTCAACGATTTCTTTTTTGCCCGAGTCCAGAGCTTTTATGGTTTTGTCTATTATTTCATCCATCTGTATGGCATTGTGTTTATAATTCGGCATATCTGTCCCATCCCCGGCAACACTCCGGTTTAACTTTATTTCGAGAGCATATGTAAACTGCACTGGTAAAACATAGTAATTATATCTATAGAAACATTTTACCTAATATCTTAATTGTCGACAATAGCTGATATTTAATTTTGTTAATTTTTGACTGAATTTTTATTTTAAATAGGAATATTAGAGAAATATATAATTTAATAGGTTTAAATTGCAAAATATGCGGGACTCACATGAAAAAAACCTTGAAAACGTTAATCTTCAAGGTTTCAAACCAATATTTAAAAATTTGTTTGGTGCGCCATCACGGGTTCGAACCGGGGACACCCTGATTAAGAGTCAGGTGCTCTACCAACTGAGCTAATGGCGCATTTTCAAGTGTTTCACGCGTTTTAAGTGCCTCGCGCTTCAGAACACTTTTATATTATAAGAGCTAAGGATACTATTGTCAACACTAATTTTAAAAATTTATATAAAAATATTCCAACGGGGACAGTTCTCTGCGGCCGGAAGCATTTTCAGGCACTACAGCATACTGTCCCGCGGTTTTATTTAACGATGTAATTTGTCACAAACCGGCTTTGACCGCAGGTAACTTCAATGTCATAGGTACCCGGATCTGTATTTTTGTCAACTTTCCAGGTGCAAAGAATACTTCCGTCCTTGCCTGCCACAAGATTCCTTGTTACATTATAGCTCTTTCCGTTGATTTTATAATTGCATATAATTTTGCAGCCGGAGCGGGGCGCACATTTCAATGCAATAACTCCGATCTCTCCCCTTTTTATAAACGGCCTCTTCGCAATGACCTGGATACCGTCGTCATTGACGGCAGTCCTGTAAAAATACCTGTCCTGGCCTCCGGCCGCCCTGAGGCTATCATTTGCATTCCCGGTTATCCCAAATCCCGAGAATATAAAAAGCAAACACAAAAAACACGGTATAATCTTTCTCAACATTATCACCTCATATTATTATTTATACCATATGTTCTCCCTCGGTTTATTTTTTATTTATTCGGATTTTTGCAGGTTTTTCCTGTAAATTTTATCAACAATCAGACTGTACAGACCCACCCAGAATATTCCCAGAGAAAATCCGCCCAGCACGTCGCTGGCGTAATGCACTCCTAGATATACCCTGCTCAGGCCGATAAGCAGGACCAGCAGCCATAATGCGCAAATGATTTTATATTTGGCCGCAGGCCTGACATTTCTGCAGCACAGATAAATCAGAAATCCATAGAAGCTCATGGAGGTCATTGAATGTCCGCTTGGGAAGCTGAGCCCTCCCACCTCGATCAATTTAAGAATGTGTGGACGGTCCCTGTGGATTATGTATTTGAATCCTGCATTGACCAGCCCGCTCAATAATAAATTAACAGCAGCCATAGCGGCAAAATACAGCTTCCTTTTATTCCCCAGGGACAATACTATGAATACCAGTGACAGCGCCGAAAGGAAAATACCGGAGCCCAGATATGAGATAAGGATCATCAGCTGAGTCTGTCTGTCTGAAATACAGGCCGCCACTTTTTGGTAGACATAGCTGTCAAAGCCCGCGGTATTCTGATTTATCACATTTATCGTTATTAATATGAACAATATCAAAGGCAGATTATTGTCAAACAATATCTGAGCATTTTCATGGCAATCACCCGGAAAATCATATTATAAAAAGTCTCTGCATTATCATTATTAAATATAGTATTACATAGTCCCTTAAATAACAACTTTTATAAAATTTTTTGCCTCGGCTTTATCATTTCGTCGCACACCGCATTGGCTTTCGGCATTATAATGCGGTATAATAACCACAGCATGCAAGCAGCAGCCGAACAAAATATTTTCGAAGATCACGGAGGTTATGATGGACAAAACAGCTTATAAAAAAGTTTCAGATTCCAAAACAGAGCAGATACAGATATTGATGCCTGAGCATATAAATGGTTTCAACCGTCTTTTCGGAGGAAGGCTTATGGAGTGGATAGATGTGGTGGCGGCAGTGGTGGCGCGCCGGCATTCCGGCTGCAACGTAACTACCGCCTCCATAGACAACCTGCAGTTTAAAGCCCCCGCCCATGTAAACGATACGATTTTTATTACCGGGCAGATAACCTATGTGGGCAAAACCTCCATGGAGGTCAGAGTCACAACTTATGTCGAGAAGCTGGATGGAATGCGGTTCGTAATAAACCGCGCCTACCTGGTCCTGGTGGCCATTGACGAAAACGACCACCCAGTGAAGGTTCCGGGTATCCTTCCGGAGACCGACGAGGAAAAGCTGGAATGGGAAGCCGGCAAAAAGCGCAGCGAATTGAGAAAACAAAGAAGACTTGAAGCATATTGATTTATAAAATGGTATAATAAGGGTAAGCAATAGAGGCTGAAAGGCAAAGCTTTCAACCTCAGTACCTCATATATTTTACCGGGAGATGGTCCTATGGACGTAAAGCCTTTGACAGATATCATCAGGGACAGCAGCAATATTGTTTTTTTCGGCGGAGCCGGAATGAGCACCGAATCAGGGATTGCGGATTTCCGCTCTGAAAGCGGACTGTACCGGACTCCGGGGGGATATGAGTATCCGCCTGAAACCATGCTCTCACACAGCTTTTTTGTCTCACATACTCAGGATTTTTTTAAATTTTACAAAGAAAAGATGATTTTTAAGGAAGCCCTGCCCAACGACGGCCATAAGGCCCTGGCAAGGCTGGAAGCCGCGGGAAAGCTAAAAGCGGTCGTTACCCAGAATATTGACGGACTTCATCAGGCCGCAGGAAGCAAAAACGTTTTTGAGCTCCACGGCTCAGTCCACCGGAATTACTGCATCGGCTGCCATTCATTTTATGATCTGGATTTTATAATCAATTCCCGGGATATTCCCCTGTGCGAAAACTGCAGGAGCATCGTAAAGCCTGATGTTGTGCTGTATGAGGAGGCGCTGGACGACAATACCGTAAACGGCGCGGTCAACGCCATACAGCGGGCCGAAATCCTCATAGTGGGAGGAACGTCTCTGGCCGTATATCCTGCCGCCGGGCTTATTAACTACTTCCGGGGCAAAAAGCTGGTGCTGATCAACAAAAGCTCCACGCCCTATGATTCGCAAGCCGATATTGTCATTCATGACTCCATCGGAAAGCTCCTGGGCACAATTGCCGATCTTCTGGATATTTAAAATCACGCGCGGATAAATAATTTAGCAAGCATTTTTCCAAGGACGGCACCGGCAAGGCAAAAGGCGATGCTCAGCACTATATTTAAAGCGGCGGTAATTGTATTCCCATCCTGAAAAAGGTTTACCGTTTCCAGACTGAAGGTGGAAAAGGTGGTGAAACCGCCCAGAATACCCGTAGTCAGAAATAACTGCATTCTTTTATTGTCCGGATACAGGTTTATAAATAATTGTGCAAGGAAGCCGATTAAAAATGAGCCCACTATGTTTATTATAAGGGTTGATATGGGAAAGCTCCCAGAATAATTCCGGTTCACAAGCGTTGCAAACAAATATCTTGAGGCTGCTCCTATAAATCCTCCGCAGCCAACAGCCAAAGCATTCAGCACATAAATTCCTTCTTTTTATAAGTTATTTAATAAGTTTCTTATTATTTAGCAAGTAATTATAAGTTTTTATAAATTTTTAAAATAATATGAGCGGCTTTCAAAATTTGAAAGCCGCTCATATAACGTGGTCGGAATGACCTGACTTGAACAGGCGACCTCTTGCACCCCAAGCAAGCACTCTAGCCAAACTGAGCTACATCCCGATAGCGCGAAACTAATTATAACACATGTTGTTTTCAATGTAAATACGATATGAAATCAATTTTAATTTTTTTAAATATTATTTTTTTCATTATTATTTCCGTTATTGTATTGATTATTTTCGCTGTTATTGTCACTTTCGTCGGACTCCTCCTCCACCTTCTCAATCTTTTTAAGATGCAGGGTTTTTTCAAATTCCTTTCCCTTCTTTTTCTTTTTGCTTTTATTTCCTTGTCTGTACTCATCATTATAATTGCTTATTCCTGATACACGGGAAATGGAAGATACCTTTTTTATGCTCATGTTGTCACCTCCGCGCAAATTCAAATACCTGAGTTTTTTAAAAAGCTTCAGCTGATGATATATATATTTATCGGCATAAAAATAGCCATTATTGACTTTTCAATAATGGCTGATCATTCCCGGCTTTAAATAATGTAAATTGATATGTCCTCAATATTTCCGCGTGCTGTGCCTGTTTATTACCCTGAATATGATGTATCCGATTATTCCTAAAACCGTCAGCGGGAATATGAGACTTACCACCCATCCGAGTATTCTTAATGCAATTATGAATAAAAAGATCAATACTATAACAGTTATTATTTTCTTTAATTTATCATCCATTTCTTTTACCTCCAGATCTATTATAGGTAAATTATACACCCGGATATAAATTTTGTCTATAATTATTTAAATATATTTTAGTCATTTATTAATTATTTTAATTTTTCAATCAATTTCATTAATTTATTTATTTTTTCCACGGACTATTTTATGAATTGCCAGCAATGTATTATCTATTTCATTTATGGTATTAAAATAACCAACACTCAATCTGACTATTCCGGAATTCTGAGTGCCGAAATGCCGGTGGGCCATAGGTGCGCAGTGCTGTCCCGCCCTGCATTCAATACTGTATTCCCTGTCAAGGTACGAGCTGATTTCAGAGGAATCCACATCTGGCACATTAAAAGCCACTATTCCCGAATTCTCTTTCATGTTTTCCGGGCTGTACAGCTTCAATTCCCTCAGCTGCGATAAACCGTCGTACAAGCGCTTTGTCAGCTCATCCTTTTTTCTCCTGACAACCTCTATTCCGGTTTTCTCTATAAATTCAATTCCCGCCCCAAGGCCGACAATCCCCGGAGTGTTTACAGTGCCGCTTTCAAATTTATCCGGCCTCTGGTCCGGCTGCAGCAGATAATCCGACCTGCTGCCGGTGCCGCCGCTCATTATGGGATTGAGCCCAATGCCCGGCGCAACGTAGAGCCCGCCGGTCCCCTGGGGCCCCATCAGCCCCTTATGTCCCGGGAAAGCAACCATGTCCGCATGTATTTCGTTCAGGTCAATATCAATGGCCCCCATACCCTGCGAAGCGTCCAGAAGAAAATATACCCCGTTGTCGGCGGCAATTTTACCTATCTCCTGCACCGGCATGATTATGCCGTTTACATTTGACGAAAGAGTACATACAATGAGCCTGGTTTTTTTATTGATACTTTTTCTGATCCTGAAAGGGTCCACCCGTCCAAGGCTGTCCGCTCCAACTATGGTAAGCCTGATCCCCCGGTCTTTCTCAAGTGTTTTCAGCGGGCGGAGTACAGAATTATGCTCCATACAGGTGGTAATTACATGGTCCCCCGGTTTCAGGCAGCCTGTTATGGCAATGTTGAGCGCCTCAGTGGCATTTTTGGTAAAACATATGTTAAGGTAATCCCCTGCATTTAATAGCCCCGCGATCCGTTCACGGACGCCGTTGACTGCCAGTGCACTGCGTATGGACATGGAATGGCTGCCCCGGCCGGGATTGGCGCAGTAAGTCCTCAAGCATTTATCCATGCCGGTATAAACACTTTCCGGCTTTGGAAAAGATGTGGCCGCATTATCAAGATATATCATATTCTTCTCCCGTATCTGGTATTTTGCTAATAACATGTTATGAATATGAAGTAAACTTGTTTACACGACTTTAAACACAACTTACCCAAAAATGCTGCAAATGCCTTCCGAATTAACACGTATTATGCCAAAATGCTATTTTGCTATGGACTTTTGAAATGAAAAGTAGCATAATAAATCTAGTGTTTTTTAGATACATGTTTTTACATTTGTTATTTCTTTCATACAAATCATTAAATTTATATTTAATAATAATAAATTTTTTTTGAAGGGAGTGTAATATAAATAATGAATATTTCTATTACCAAAACCACAAATCCGAAACAGAAACCTGATAAAAATAATTTAGGCTTCGGACAGTACTTCACGGATCATATGTTTATTATGGACTACACTGAAGGAAAGGGCTGGCATGATGCCAGGATAGTGCCTTACGGTCCGCTTGAGCTGGATCCTTCCACCATGGTGCTGCACTATGGACAGGCTATTTTTGAAGGTTTAAAGGCATATAAGACCAAAAAGGGTGAAATATTGCTTTTCAGACCTGAAAAAAACATGGAAAGAGTCAATAATTCAAACGACCGCCTCGTAATACCGAGGATAAGCGTTGAAGACGGAGTACAGGCCATAAAGGAACTGGTGAAAACAGATGCGGACTGGATTCCGGACGCTCCGGGCACCTCGCTTTATATCCGCCCTTTTATTATAGCTACCGATCCATTCCTCGGAGTGCGTCCATCCGACACCTATAAGTTTATAATAATCCTCTCTCCTGTAGGAGCTTACTATAAAGAAGGAATAAATCCTGTCAAGATTTATATTGAGAGCAATTATGTCCGCGCCGTAAAAGGCGGTCTCGGATATGCCAAAACGGTTGCAAACTATGCTTCCAGCCTCAAGGCCCAGGTTGAGGCAAAGCATATAGGCTATACTCAGGTCCTGTGGCTTGACGGAGTTGAAAAGAAATACATCGAAGAAGTAGGAACAATGAATGTATTCTTTAAAATAGACGGAGAAGTTATTACACCGTCTCTGGAAGGGACAATACTGCCCGGTATAACCAGAATGTCCACCATAGAGCTTTTGAAAAAATCCGGTATACCTGTTACCGAACGCCGCATAAGCATTCAGGAGCTCTATGAAGCCCATACGGCAGGCAAGCTGGACGAAGCCTTCGGAACAGGCACAGCCGCCGTAATATCCCCTATCGGAGAGTTCAACTGGAATGGAAATGCCATTACAGTCAATGGCGGAAAGATAGGCCCCGTTGCCTCAAAGGTATATGAAACCATTACCGGAATCCAGAGCGGAGAGCTTGAGGATACCTACGGCTGGACCCAGAAGGTATTATAACAGTCAGTACTATAAGCACAAATAATACAAGCTTGTAAAGCTTTAACAATCTCAGCAGGGCTTCCCGGATCGAACACACCGGGGAGCCTTTTTTATTGTCTGGAAAAGAGGCACAGCACGTCCAGAAAGGGTCCCACTGCGCAAGCAAAGCGGCTTAGCCGTCTTTGTTCTCCTCTTATCATCATTAATATCAATAATAGGATTAAAAGTATCCTGATTTTTACCAATCATTTCTCTCTGAAATAATTTTGGTTATATTCTCAATTGCCCAAGTATATATTTTAGAAGGTCCAGAAAATTTCTCCGGGTGCTGTGGAGGCAAAATTGAGCATATTTTGGGTATCTTCGCTGGTTATTTTCATCATAATATTATATTTCATAGGCAAAAGCTCCGCGGGCATTTACATAAAGAAAAGCCTGTTGCCTGCCATGGGAATAATTTTCATAGCTTCGCTTATAATCTATCCCAAACCGGCCGTGTCAGCTGCTTCCAAAGGGATACACCTCTGGCTTGACATTGTTTTCCCATCCCTGTTTCCTTTTTTCGTAGCTTCTCAGCTGCTGAGCAAGTCGGGCATAATAAGATTATTCGGCATACTGCTGGAACCTGTTATGAGACCTCTTTTCAACGTACCTGGCTGCGGTTCCTTTGCTCTTGCCATGGGCATTGTCAGCGGTTATCCCGTGGGCGCCTCCATCACCGCCGACCTTAGAAAACAGGAGCTTATCACACGGGTAGAGGCCGAGAGGCTTTTAACCTTTACCAATAATTCCGGCCCCTTGTTTATTATGGGAGCTGTGGCAGTGGGAATGTTCCGGCTTCCGGCAGCAGGATATCTGCTGTATGCCAGTCATGTTGCGGCCTGCATAACTGTGGGACTGATTTTCAGATATTATAAAAGGCGACATAATCCCAGGAAAAGAGCTCAAATAAAAATGTCTCAAAGCATCAGGCTGGAGCTTCAGAAGTTAAGAAATACGGATATAAATCCCTGGAAGCTTTTTGGAGAGTGCATTCAGAGCTCGATATCTACTATTTTGACAATAGGTGGCTTCATAATATTCTTTTCCGTTCTGATAAATATAATGATTGCCAGCGGACTGATAAGCGCGCTTTGCAGTCTGGTTCCCGGCTTTACGGCTGATCTGGGCCTGGAGCCCAAAACTCTGGAAGGGTTGCTTTGCGGTTTTTTTGAAATAACCACTGGGGCAAATTTAATTAATCTGTCATCATCAGCTCTCGCGGTGAAGCTTTGCAGCGCAAGCATGATAATCGGCTGGGCGGGCTTTTCCGTCCACACACAGGTAATGAGTATAGTCAGCTCGTCAGATATTGGAGTGAAGCCCTATCTGGCAGGCAAAGCCCTTCAGGGCATAATATCCTGCTTCTATACCTTTGTCGGATATAAACTCTTCAGCAGGCTTCTGACGGCCGGAGTTCCCGTTTTTGCCAGCGGGTCCGGCGGCTATTCAGCCGGATGGAGCAATATTTTAAAAGGCTCGGTCGGATATATCCTTGCGGTGACTTCGGCAATGGCAGTGGTATCCATAGCCTATATATGTATTTCAAACATATTTTTCAGGAAAAAATTATTTTAACTCCGACCTGTTGTTCTTTATAACCTCAGTGGCGTCCGTGAGAATTTCCTCCACCTTGTCAAGTACGCTGTCGGCATATTCCCTGGCTCCAAGCCGTATCTCCCTGGCGTTCTTCTGGGCGCTGGCTATTATTTCGTTGGCCTGGTCATAGGCCTTCTTTGTGATCTCATGCTCATCCACCAGTGAGGCTATTTTGTTTTCGGCATCCTTCAATATATTGTTTGCCTCTTTCTGAGCCTCCAGCAAAATTTTCTGCCGCTCTTCCTTCACCCATTTTGCCTGCTTTATATCATCTGGAAGCTTGAGTCTCATTTCCTTCACTATCTCCAGTACTTCTTCCCTGTCAATCATGCATTTCCCTGAAAAAGGAACGTTTGTACTTCTCTCTACCAGTTCCTCCAAAGTTTCCAGAATAGTCAATATCTCCATAATTATATATCCTCCCGGCTGCGTTTACTTAAATTTATTTATTATGTCCTGCTCTATACATTCAGGAACCAGTCCTTTTATATTTCCGCCGTATCTTGCAAGTTCCTTTACCATGCTGGAACTCAGAAATGAATAATTAATACTTGACATCATAAACAGCGTTTCAATATCCGGCGACTGCTTCTTATTCAGCAAAGCCATCTGAAGCTCATATTCATAATCCGAAACCGCTCTCAGACCTTTTATGATGACATTGGCCTTCTTTTTATTGACATAGTCTACAAGCAGCCCTGAAAAACATTCTATCTCAACATTTTTACAGCCGTTTACAACTCTTTTCAACAAGTCCACTCTTTCATCCATTTCAAACAAAGGAGTTTTAGTATGGCTTATAAGCACGGCTACAATCAGTTTATCACATATTTTGGACGCTCTTTCTATAATATCTAAATGCCCGTTTGTAACAGGGTCAAAACTGCCTGGATATATAAATGTATTCACCGTTTCATCATCCTTTGATCTTTTTGCTACAGCTTTTTATAAAAAGTAAGTTTTGTTTTGCCATAAATCTGCCGCTTTGACACTGTGAGCCCTCCGGTCTGTTCCGGCAGCTCATCGTCAATATCGGTTTCAGCCACTATTATGAACCTTTCCTCCAAAACACCGGTCCGTTCCAGCTCAACCAGTATTCCGGGTATGATCTCCCTTTTATACGGTGGGTCTAGGAAAATTATATCAAACTTTTCACCTTGGTGGGAGAGTTTTTTTAATATTAATTCCGCTTCTCCCTGAAAAACCTCTGATTTGTCTGAAAATCCCGTATGCTGGATATTTTTTTTAATAATTCTGTAACAATTCTCACTCCGGTCGGAAAATACCGCAAACCTTGCCCCTCTGCTCAAAGCCTCGATTCCCAGGCTTCCGGTGCCCGCATAGAGGTCAAGTACCTTTGAGTCCTCCATATAAGGGGCAAGTATGTTAAAAAGGTTCTCCCTCACCCTGTCCGTGGTGGGTCTTGTACCGATGCCTTCAAGGGTCTCCAGCTTCATTCCTCTGGCGCTGCCTGATATTACTCGTAAAATGTTGATTCCTCCCGTTCTCTTATGATAAGGTGACCCTGCCTCCAAAAAAAGCCGCCAGATATTGTTTGAGCCTCAAATTCCCCTTGAGTCCCGGATCTTTTTCCAGCAATTCCTTTACATCTTCCTGGGCAAGCCTTAATATTTCAATATCCCTGTACAGATTTGCGAGCTTCAGCTCCGGCAGGCCATGCTGCTTTGTCCCGAAAAAGTCGCCGGGTCCGCGTATTTCAAGGTCCTTTTCCGATATTACAAATCCGTCGTTGGACTGGGACATTATTTTCATCCGCTCTTTCGACACCTGGGATTTGGACTGGTTAAAAAGCACGCAGAAAGACTGCTGGTCTCCTCTGCCAACTCTCCCTCTCAGCTGGTGCAGCTGTGCCAGGCCAAACCTTTCGGCATTTTCAATGACCATGAGGGTTGCATTGGGGACATTTACTCCAACCTCAATTATTGTGGTGGAAACAAGTATGCTGATCTCCTCCGAAACAAAGCTGCGCATTATGGCGTCTTTCTCCGCGGACTTCATCTTGCCGTGGATTATGCCCACCTTTAAATCCCTGAATACATTATTGCTTATTTCCTCCGCGGTAACTACGGCCGATTTGGCTTCTATTTCCTCGGATTCTTCCACAAGAGGGCACACGATGTAGACCTGCCGCCCCTCTTTAACCTTTTCCCTTATAAAATTATTTATGCGCTCCCTCATGGCTTCATTGACGGCATAAGTCTTAATGGGCTTTCTTCCCGGAGGCAGCTTGTCGATGATGGATATATCCAGGTCGCCGTATAAAATCAAAGCCAGGGTCCTGGGTATGGGCGTGGCAGTCATAACAAGGACATCGGGATTACGGCCTTTTTCGGCCAGAACTGCTCTCTGCCTTACGCCGAACCGGTGCTGTTCATCCGTCACAACCAGTCCCAGCTTTTTAAATTCGACGGTCTCCTCTATGAGAGCATGAGTGCCTATAACGACGTCTGTTCTGCCTTCCCTGAGCCCGTCCAGAATAGGTTGCTTTGCCTTTTTGGACTGGCTGCCCGACAGCAGCTCTACTGAAACGCCGAATTTTTCAAGCAGTGGTTTTATGGATTTGAAATGCTGTTCCGCCAGTATTTCAGTGGGAACCATAAGCGCGCCCTGATAGCCGCATTTTACCGCTTTGAAAAGGGCCAGTACCGCAATGATTGTCTTTCCGGAGCCCACATCTCCCTGTACCAGCCTGTTCATAACACGCCCGCTCTCCATGTCCTCCGCCACTTCTTCGAACACCT
>JAEWSZ010000072.1 GCA_023397905.1 Bacillota bacterium
TCCTTTACCAGTACAATGACCCCATCCTCGTACAGGACCTTCCTTTTTCCATCCGGGTACTCTTCCAGCACCTTTCTCTCAAAAAGCGGGTAAAGACCTGTAAGGGCCTCCGATTTGTTACCGAAAACGTCAAACCAGTTGAAATCAAAGCCCAGCTTGGCCGAAACGGCTTTTTCCGTCGGGCTCCCATCTGCTATTCCGGCAATTTCTTCAGGTTTCAGATGTCCTTCACGGCACCACTTTTCCAGAGTTTCAATCCAGTAGCCAAAATGTACCAACGGCATGCGGTCATAATCATTATAGTTTAATATTGCTTTTACTCTTTCCCTGTTATTCACGTTTGAAGCACCACCTTGCAAGCAGAATTATTTAGGCCTATAATGGCATTATACGCTATTATGTGAATATTTCATTAACGAATATTGCTGAATAATACGTAAATATTGCCGGAGGTAAATCCCATGAAACTTAATCTCTCCATGGACATAAAAGATACATCCTACAATATGCCATATACCGCCGGGCTTGACTTCAGGTGCCTTCCTTTTTATCTGGAAAGCTACGGATATTTCTACTCCTATGACAAATTTTTCACCGAAAGGGAAGGCGAAGACAGATACCTTATTTTTTATACGCTTTCCGGCAAGGGCCTGCTCCGCTATAAAAACGGCGAATACATACTGCAGCCCAACCAGGCGGCGGTCATCCACTGCAAGGAATACCAGCATTACAGCACATATCCCGGGTCTCACTGGGAATTCAAGTGGATGCATTTCAATGGCGCTTCCTGCGGCAACTATATAAAATTATTAAATGAAACCGGGCTTTCAGTGGTGGACATATCCGAACTCCCTGCCTTTGATCTGCATTTTGAAGAAATACGGCAGTTGATAACCCAGAAGGATATCCTGGCGGATATTGAAATCTCCAGACTCCTCACCGGAATAATGACGGAATTGCTGAAATGCAAGTACCGGCCCGAAAGAAATGAAAAATATCTGCAATACAGCACCGACATAGACAGGGTCATACGCTATATCCACAATAATTTCAGCAGCAGGATCTCAACCGATGATTTCGCAAACATTGTCCATCTGAGCAAATATCACTTCATGCGCACCTTCAAGACCCATACGGGAACCAGCCCCTACGAATACCTGATAAAGCACCGGATCAACCAGGCCAGGCTGCTCCTGAGAAATTCGGAGCACACCGTCAACGAGATCTCCTTTAAGGTAGGCTACGGAAATGTCAATAATTTTATCCGGGATTTCAAAAAGTATGTAGGCACAACCCCGAAAAAATACCGGGACAGCCTGATTTGAACCCGCCTCAGATACGCAGTTTTCACAGTTTCCCACCTGCCGGACCGGTCAATTTTTTAACTACGCCGGCATGTCAAATAACTTTATATTCCACAAGGCTTCTGGCACAGTCAACAACCGTTTCTGTTCCCGGCCTTGTACGCCAGCCCAATACGCGCCTGGCTTTGTCCGGAGTGTGGCGGTGTTTGCGGCCCAGACTGGGTGTTATTGAACGAAGAGATGGATCCAGGACCGATAGGAAACGCATTAGAAAATCCGGCAGAATACGTACAGGAACCTTGTCAGCTGAATTACCCAGCTCTGTACGCAGTACGCCGGCAATCTCTGACATCCACATGAAATCTCCCACAGCAATGAATCGCTGTCCGGCCGCCTGTTCTGATGTCATTGCGCGAATATGGGCATCGACCAGATCACGCACATCCACAACTTCAAATCCCAGGCGGGGAGTACCTGGGATACGTCCCTGCATTAACCGCCCGATCACCTGAACGGAGCCAACATTCTCTGAGGATAGCACCGGACCGAACACAGCTCCCGGCAGAACCGTAGTTAATGCAGTACTCCCCTTATAATTTTTCATGAACTGCCATGCGGCCAGCTCGGATAGGATTTTTGATTTCTGGTATGCGGTAAGTTTAGGATTCTCCGGATCGCTCCAAAGAGTCTCATCTGTTATCCCTTCTTCCTTGTAGGATGCCGGACTGGCTGCAGCGCAGGCCGATGTCATCACCACCCGTTTGACTCCTGCGCCGGCGGCTGCCCTCAGGACTCTCAGCGTACCTTCACGGGCAGGAACTATAAGCGCATTCGGGTCCTTTGGGTTATCTGCGCCAAGTGGAGAGGCCACATGAAGCACATAATCGCAGCCTGCCGCCGCCATATCCCACCCGTCGTCAGCTGTGAGATCGGCTGTATAGAAAGCCAGCCTGTCGCCGGGATCAACTTTAGCTGAAACGGCCGCCCGCACCGATTTCTCCCTTGACAGGCTGCGTACTGTGGTGCGCACGGCATAACCCTGTTTCAGCAGTTCCACAATACACCATCCTGCCACAAATCCTGTTCCACCCGTTACTAAAACCGTCTCTTTATTTTCTGAATTTTGTTTTATCATCAAAGATACCTCCTTTATTCTTCTTGTGTTTCTGTAGCTACAGCTTGATTATATAAAAAACATGACCGTTAGTCAAGTTATTTTTATACCAATGGTCATGTTATATTTTAGGTATTTTACGTGTTATGCGTATTTATTATCACCTTATATGATTAAAACTTCCCTTATTACTGAACCTTGGGTCATTTTTCAGTTTTATTCATGGAACACATATGGTATAATCAAATTTGCAAAGGAGGTTTTATGCTGTGAACAGAGAAGAAAAAAAGCAGGAAACAATTAACCGTATTGTAAATGCCTCTCTTCAGCTTTTTTCCGAAAAAGGTTATGAAGAAACCACAGTAGCTGAGATAACAGAAGCTGCCGGTATAGCAAAGGGTACCTTTTTTAATTATTTTCCATCTAAGGAAGATGTCTTAATAAAGCTTCAAAAGGCGCTGTTTTTCAATGAAATCAGCAGTTTAGGCGATAAAACAGGTCCATATTCTCCGCGCATTCTGGCTCTGGTTAAAGAAATGGGAACCTCTATGAACGAAAATCACACGCTGGTAAGGGCGTCACTTCAAAGGTTTTTAGCCACTGCCGCCGTAGAAGCCAGCAAATGCAGCATAAAATCCAATATGGAATCCATGCTGCCAATATTTGAAAAAGGCCAGCAAACCGGTGAATTCACAACTGCCATTCCTTCTGCCATTATGGCCCGAACCGCGATACAGCTTTACCTGGGAGCCTTGGTGAGCTGGAGTACGGGGGTTGAAGATGAAAGCCTCGGAGACCAGCTGCTGTTATCCTTCCAAGTCTTTCTAAAAGGTATAGCCCGGTAGCATGACCAATCCTGTCTCATATATCACCCCCGCGTTTGGGATGAACCCTCCCGTTAAAGGGAGGGCTATTACACTTTATTCCGGTTGTCGTGAATTATCTTTTTTATGCTGTATTCGGAGAGATGATACATCAAGGCAATTTCCTCCTTGCTGACTCCGTTTTTGTAAAGCATTATGATCTCATTGTTCCGGATGCTGTACTTTTCCTTCGTGCCGTTGGCTTCGCCCCATCCCACCCGTGACGAATCATCTCCCGGAACGTAGATTATCTCTCCCCTCACATATTGCTGGAGCTCTTTAAGAAGGCATTCGGGAAGAACCATTTTGGCATTTTGATATTTAATAAAAACCACTCCTCAAAATTAACGTATTAAACCGGAACATTCTTTAAAAGATATATCCCGGGGCCTAAAAAAATCCACGGGGAACAACCCCGTGGATTTTAAAAAGGGACATACCCCAAAAGAGGCGTCCCTTTGCATAAAACAAAAGCACGATAACCTTTACCGTGCTTTTTTCGTATCAATAATAAAATTAATAAGCTCAAGGGTTATTACAGGTTGCTGCAAAAGGCACAATGAATAAACCCGTTTAATTATACGGCTTATAAAATACCTGCCTTTTACAAATATTCAGTTATAAAAGAGCCACCTCTGCACTAAATATAAATATTTTCAATCAAATACACTCCCTTCATTCTGATATTGGGAACCTTGATAAATAAACCCATATATATTGTATTACGCAATTTTGCCCGCCGTCAAGATAAAGAATTTATATAATAATTCATTGTTTGCGGCGTTCTGCACATGAAAGTATAAAAAAGGGCGGCCGGGCTTTGGGCCCGACACACCCTCCTGTTGTTGGCCGTCAGAGGACG
>JAEWSZ010000095.1 GCA_023397905.1 Bacillota bacterium
GCCCACGGCCTGTATGCCATTCTTGATCTTCATGGGGCGCCGGGAGGTCAGACGGGCACAAATATAGACGACTCGGAGCTGAATCATCCCGATCTGTTCACGGATGAGAAAAATGTACAACTGACAATCAAACTATGGGAGCTGCTGGCGGACAGGTATAAGGATGAACAGGCCGTGGCCGGTTATGATCTGTTGAATGAGCCGCTGCCGGAATGGTTTTCCCAGTACAACAGCAGGGTCATGCCTCTGTACAGGGACATTATCAAAGCAATCAGGCGGGTGGACCGCAATCATATGATAATCCTGGAGGGAGTACACTGGGCAACGGATTGGTCGGTTTTTGATGAAAATCCCGACGGCAACCTGATGCTTCAGTTCCATAAATACTGGAACAATCCGGATACCGAAAGCATACAGGCTTATCTGGACAAGAGAGAAGAGTGGAATGTACCTATTTTCATGGGAGAGGGCGGAGAAAATAATACCGACTGGTATGCCGGCGCCTTTCGCCTTTTTGAGGACCACGACATTTCATGGAATTTCTGGACATGGAAAAAGATGGATACAAGCAATTCACCCTGTTCCATTGTTAAACCTGCCAAATGGGAGCTTTTGATGCAGTGTCTTGAAGGTGGTGAAAGACCTGATAAAAAAACGGCGAAATCAATTTTGTGGGAATATCTGAAAAATATTTCCTTTAAAAACTGTATATACCGGCCGGAAGTCGTCAATGCGATTTTCAGAAGGCCCGGCGCCAGAATACCTGCGGTATTTTACGGTTATAAGGGCAAAAATATAAGCTTCTGCCATTCAAACGGGAAAAAAACAGAATTGGATTTCAGGGCCAAGGACTTTTCCCGCATGGCATTTTGTGAAGATACAAACGGAAAAATAAATTTTCAGCATGGCAGAGGCGAACCCTGGAAATCAGAAGAATGGCTTTGTCTGCAAATGGCGGAAGAGGATTGGTATGTTTATGAATTCAACGCGGTAAAGAAAGCAAGAGTATCTCCGGTTATAAATATTTCTGTTCCTGTGGGAGAGGCGACGTTTATGGTCAGGTTCAATGATTCTGAAGCGGAAAGGGTTTCTGTAAACGGCAGTGAATGGAAGGATTTGCATTTAAATAGTGTAGCGGAAGTTGAACCGGGACTCAACAGAGTAGTTTTAAAGGCTGAAAAAGGCATGTTCTGCATAAAGTGGCTGACAGTTAATACTATTTAGCCATGGGAGGATAATAAAAAGTTGTTGTATACATGGATGATGGTTATTGACGGGAAATAAATAGAATTTGATTACGTATACTTGAAAGGCTGCCGTATAACTGATATCAGATGCGATATGAAAGTCCTGTGCATTTGAATTGTTATCCGGCAGTTATTTTTTTGCAATGTTTAATAATCTGATGTGAAAATAATTAATGGATGTATGCTGACGGGAATCACTTTCCAAACCGGTGTTGGAATAATTATATAAAATGTGATATAATTGCTAGGAACAAACAGGTGCAGCCACTTTGTGGCAAGATGTTTTCTCAAAATAAAATGAGGGGTGTATCAATGCAGGCCAAAAAAGTGCAAAAGAAAAAAAAGTACAGGAGAGTTGAAAGCGGATTTTCAAAATACAGGAATGAGATATCGGGTTTGATACTATTCGCATTTGGCATATTGGCACTTTTTAGTTTTTTATTCAGCAAATCTATGGGTGTTTTCGGAAGAACAGTGACAAAAGTGCTGTTGGGCCTTTTAGGGGCACCCGCTTATATAATTCCCGTAATCCTTATTGCATTTGCCGCGGCAATGATTTTCAAGAAGGATTCCCACAATTTCAGGCTGAGGGTCATATATTCAGCCATATTGCTGGTGATGATATCGTGCTTTTGGCAGGTTGCCATATTCAGCTATGATGAATATGCGGGGAGGGGTTTTTTCTCAAGTCTGGGGGATTTTTATACCCAGGGCATCGGGCTCAGCGGAGGCGGATTTATAGGGGGCCTGATTACTCTGCCGTTTTTGATGACTTTTCAGAGCCTTGGCACAATTATTATTCTCACAACTATTTCGATTATTGACATAATTCTTTTGACCAATGTCTCAATGGCGGCTTTTCTGAAAAAGGTCTCGTCCTTTTTCTCGGGAAAGTTCAAATCAGCAAATGAAAACAGAAAGCTCAGAAAAGCCGAACGGATTAAGGCAATGGAAGCAGATGGTGAGGCTGACGGGGCTGATGATGAAGAAGAGTCAAATAATAAGCCGAAGGTAATTAACTTTAAAATTGAGAGGGAGAACCGGGCAAACAAGCCTCCCAGAAAATTGGGCAGGAATGAGGCTGACGAAGCTGCCGCGGCTGTGGAGGCCGATTTGACGGCGGTTGAACCGGAGGCCGGAGAAGAGTTTATGGTCGGACTCACCGGATTCAGTGACGATATGGCCGAAGAAATGGTGGTTGCCGACATAAAAGGTCTTGGACTGTCTCCGGAAGGAACCGGCGACATCGAGGAACAGGTGCCGGCTGGGAACATACAGGCGCAGCAGGCTGCAAAACCGGGAGGCAAGGCCGGGCAGGAGGATGATGGAGAGATCGTGATTCCGGCCATTGAAACTGAAAGGCCGCTGGTATACAACTATCCTTCCCTGGACCTGCTGGACGAAAGCAAGGATGATTCCTCCAATGTCAAGGCGCTTAAGAACACCGCCTTAGAGGGTGCAAAAAAACTGGAAGACACATTGAAAAGTTTTGGCGTGGAGGCAAGGGTGATAAATATAAGCCGCGGCCCAGCGGTTACAAGATATGAGATCCAGCCCAGCCCCGGAGTAAAGGTGAGCAAAATAGTAAACCTGTCAGATGATATCGCACTCAATCTGGCCGCCGCAGGCGTCAGAATAGAGGCGCCCATTCCGGGCAAGGCCGCAGTGGGCATAGAGGTGCCAAACAAGGAAATGTCGGCAGTGCTGTTAAAAGATATACTGGATTCAAAGGAATTTACAAACCATCCGTCCAAGCTGGCCTTTTCGGTAGGAAAGGACATATCCGGCGAAACGGTGGTGGCCGATATCGGCAAGATGCCCCATCTGTTGGTGGCCGGAGCCACTGGCTCGGGTAAGAGCGTATGCATTAACAGCCTTATAATGAGTATTCTTTTTAAGGCATCTCCGGATGAAGTCAAACTCCTGATGGTGGATCCAAAGGTGGTAGAGCTGGGTATTTACAATGGGATACCACACCTGCTCATACCTGTGGTCACAGACCCCAAAAAGGCTGCCGGTGCATTGAACTGGGCGGTACAGGAAATGGTGAACCGGTACAAGCTCTTTGCAGATAAGGGAGTCAGGGACCTGAAAGGCTACAACGCAATGCTGAAGGCAAACGATGAACCCGGCACATTGCCCCATGTCGTCATTATTGTAGACGAGCTTGCGGACCTTATGATGGTTGCGCCCAACGACGTGGAGGATGCAATATGCCGTCTGGCACAGATGGCCAGAGCAGCCGGCATGCATCTTGTCATAGCGACGCAGAGACCGTCTGTTGACGTCATTACCGGGGTAATCAAGGCAAATATCCCTTCCCGCATATCCTTTGCCGTGTCGTCGCAGGTGGACTCCAGAACCATACTGGATATGGGCGGCGCCGAGAAGCTGCTTGGCAGAGGGGATATGCTGTTCTATCCCGTTCGAGAGCCAAAACCCATGAGAGTAAAAGGTTCGTTTGTTTCGGACAGCGAAGTGGAAAAGGTCGTTGAATTTATTAAAACTCAGGGCTATTCCAACTATGACGAAAATATAATAGAAAAAATAAATGATCAGAGCACCGGAAATGATGAAAGCTCAGGGGATAATGACGAACTGCTGAACCAGGCCATTGACATGGTAGTTGAGGCTGGACAGGCTTCGGTTTCCCTTGTGCAGAGAAAGTTCAAGGTAGGTTATTCCAGAGCCGCAAGAATTATCGATCAGATGGAGGCCAGAAATATTGTGGGCCGTTTTGAGGGCAGCAAGCCAAGGCAGGTCCTCATAACAAAACAGCAGTGGATGGAAATGCAAATGAATGAAAAAGACAGGCAGAATGCGGCCCAGCAGTGATCGCAGGTTATTTCCCGGTATTTAATAAAAATATGAGGTCATTGAATATAAATACATAAGTGTTCAGGTACGGTTACGCGGAGGCGTAGCGAGAAAAACGCAAGAATACAAATTGTACACGCTGTGCGCGTACATGGGAGGTTGGCATGTTTCTCTTATCCGCATTTAATATGCTCATTTTGATATTGCTTATAGTATATGTTTTTTACAGGCTTCTTAAAACAAAGAGTATACTGACCCTTATATCGTTTACATTGCAGCTGTCGGCGCTGACAATAGTTTTGCTTTCAATAGTTAACAGAGTTCAAACCAGCAATTCGGTAGAAATATTTTATCTGGCCTTTGGAATTGTTTTTCCATGCCTTTTTGTGGTGTACGATTACCGTTCCATGATAAAAAAAGTCAAGGAAAAAGGGAGTTTTGAAGGCTTTATAACCGTTAACAGCGCTGTAAATGAAAAAATCGAAAATACGGCGGAGGTCATGTCCGTAATTTCAAATGAAGCCTTTATAAATGACACCATCGCAGAATTGAGCCTTATGAAGGAGGAACTGTTCAAAGGCGTAAGAAAAAAGCTGGTTCAGGCTGAGAAGCTTTATGATGAGGATAATTTCGACGATGCTTATGAAATATACAGCGGCCTTGTGGCTCTTTTCGGATCTTCCTCAAATCTGTATTTCAATTACGGCAACATATGCTTTAAAAAGGGTATGTTCAGCGAAGCCCAATCCTATTACAGAAAGGTGCTTGAGCTTAACGGACAGCTTATTTCAAATCTGAAAAAAACTTCGCCGGCCGGTGATACCGGTAATGAGACAATTAAAAACATTGAATTTAAACAGTATCTGGTTTACTACAATATAGCAGTCACATACTTAAATATGGGTAAGCTGGATTTTGCGCTGGACAATTTTGAACAGGCCCTGAAGATAAACCCTGATTTCAATATTGCAAAGGAAGGGATCGGGAGGGTATTCAGCCGGAAGGGCAACAAGCAGGAAGCGGTCAGGTATTACGAAGATATACTGGACAAGGACTGCAACAATTATATTATTTCATTTCTTCTGGGAAAACTGTTTGTGGAGCTGGATAATACTGACAGGGCAGAGGAGTGCTTCAGAAAGTGTATCAGGATCGCGGCGGACAAGGCCGAAGCTTATACGGAGCTAGGCAGGCTGCTGATGGCCGGAAAGAATTATACCGAGGCGCTTAAAATATTTAAGAGCTATGTGGGCATAAAAGAGGACGATTACAACGGACATTATAACCTTGCAGGCTGTTACTATCAGACAAAGGATTACGGCAAGGCCATAGCGGAATATGAAAGGGCCATAAAATTAAATCCGGAAAGCCATTTCAGCGTTTTCAACCTGGCCCTGGTCTATGAGGAAAAGGGTGAGCATGAGATAGCCGTTGAATATTACAAAAAGGCCATTTTAATGAAAATTGATTTTGTGGATGCATATAATAATCTGGGTATTCTGTTTTCAAAGCTCCAGAGGGATTTTGAAGCTCTGGCCACCTATGCCAACGGTATAAAGGCCTGTGAAGATAACTACCAGCTTTATTACAACATGGGAGTTGTGTTGTTTGAACTGAGAAGATATGAAGACGCTTCCGACGCTTTTAAAAGAGCGGTGGAAAAGAAGCCGGACGATACGGACGCCCTGTATTACCTCGGAGCTTCGCTTACCGAGTCAAAGAAGTATGACGAGGCTATAAAAGCCTATGGCAGGGCCCTGAACCAGAATATGAGCGAAGGCGACATATACTACAATATCGCGGCGGTATACGCTCTTATGAAAAAGCAGGACATCGCCATCGACAACCTGAGGAAGGCCATAAACATCAATCCGGACATCAAGAAAGAGGTTTATCTCAACAATGTATTTGACTATATGCACATGAATCCGGTATTTGCCGAGCTTATATCATAGATAACGGAAAAGGCGGGTACGGGTATATGTACGGTAATTTGTGCATATACCCGCTTTTTTTGTTTACAACTGATACTTTTGTGTTAAAATAGGATACGGTAGTCAGAACACAGTTTTTTCCTGAATTCTGACGCTGAAATCTGAATTCTGGAGAAAAAAATGGCTTTTTTACCTGTAAGTTTTGAGGATATGAATGAAAGAGGCTGGGAACAGCTTGATTTTTTATATATAAGCGGCGATGCATATGTGGATCATCCGAGCTTTGGCCATGCCATTATTACGAGGGTCCTGGAAAGCGAAGGCTTCAAGGTGGGAATAATAGCTCAGCCCAATTGGAAGAACATTGAAGACTTCAAGATGTTAGGACGTCCTAAATACGGTATATTGATTTCCTCAGGCGTAATTGATTCCATGGTCAACCACTATACCGCAAGTAAGAAGAGAAGGTCCAACGACCTTTATTCTCCGGGGGGAAAAGCCGGTTTCAGGCCCGACCGGGCAGTTGTAGTCTATGCGAACAAGATAAAGGAAGTATTCAGGGACACTCCCGTCATTATAGGCGGAATTGAAGCAAGCCTCAGAAGGTTTGCCCACTACGACTACTGGGAGGACCGGGTAAGAAGATCCATACTGGCCGACTCAAAGGCAGACATTCTCTCATACGGCATGGGAGAGAAGCCTATTGTTGAAATTGCCAGGCTGCTTAAAAAGGATGTTCCCATTTCAAGTATAAAAAATATTAGGGGCTGCGCGTATATGGCGGCTTATGATGAACTGCCGGCCGATGTCAGGGAAGCCCTTGACGCGGGAGGCTCGAAAAAAATAGCCATACTCCCCTCCTGTGAAGAAGTGACGCTGGACAAAAAAGCCTATGCGGAGGCCTTCAGGATCCAGTACAACGAGCAGGATGCCGTCAGCGGGAAAACACTGGTGCAGAAGCATGGCGACAGGTATCTTGTCCAGAATCCTCCGGCCTTGCCAATGTCTGTAGCAGAGCTGGACAGGGTGTATGCGCTGCCCTATGAGAGGACATATCATCCCGTTTATGAAAAGTCGGGAGGGATACCGGCCATCACCGAAGTTGAATTCAGTATAACAAGCCACAGGGGCTGCTATGGAGGCTGTTCTTTCTGTGCTCTGAATTTTCATCAGGGCAGGGTCATACAAAAGCGCAGCCAGGCCTCCATACTCAACGAAGCAAAAAAACTGATATGGACCCAGGGTTTCAAAGGCTATATACACGACGTGGGAGGCCCTACCGCAAATTTTAGAAACGTAGCCTGCCGGAAACAGGTCAAAAACGGAGTCTGCAAGGACAGGCAGTGCCTTCACCCCGCCCCCTGCAAAAATCTGATCGTAGACCATTCGGAGTACCTTGAGCTGCTGAGAAAGCTGAGGGCTTTACCGGAGGTCAAAAAGGTATTTATCAGATCCGGCATCAGGTATGATTATCTCATGCTGGACAAAAATGACGATTTTTTCACGGAGCTGTGCGAGCATCATGTCAGCGGGCAGCTTAAAGTCGCTCCGGAGCATGTGGTAGACAGAGTCCTGGAAAAGATGGGGAAGCCCAACCGTCAATTGTATAACCGGTTCGTGAAGAAATTTTATGATATAAATAAAAAGATAAACAAGGAGCAATATCTCGTTCCATACCTGATTTCAAGCCATCCGGGCAGTGATCTGAGGGCTGCTGTGGAGCTGGCGGAATATTTAAAGGAACATGGCGTAATGCCGGAGCAGGTACAGGATTTTTATCCGACTCCGGGAACCCTGTCCACATGCATGTTTCATACAGGCTATGACCCGCGGAATATGAAAAAGGTGTATGTGCCGAGGGAGCCCAGGGAAAAAGCCATGCAGAGGGCGCTTTTACAGTACAGGAGAAAGGAAAATTACAATCTTGTTACGGAAGCGCTGAAGGAAGCCGGAAGAGAGGATCTGATAGGCTTTAGCCCGAGATGTCTTGTGAAACCGCTGAGAATCCAGAACTCAGGAGTGAAAAAGCAAAATCCGGAATCCGGAATAAAGCAAAAGGGTAGAAAACCGGAAGGCGGAATAAAACCCGAAAGGCAGAAAGCGGGAGTACGGGAGCAGAGAGGCCCAGGAGCAGGGAAAAACCGTAAAACCGGGGGCGGAGCAGAAGTACAAAGGTTCGAAAATAAGGGGAAAAACCTGAAAAACGGGAGCAAAAAGTCTGGAAACGAAATGAGATCCCAGAAACAGGTCCCGGGAGGAAAGCGGGCAGGAGGCAGAAAAACCTCGGAAAGGCCGGAGGGAAAAGGAAGAGGCCCAGCGGCCGCAAATAAAAAGACAGCTGGGAGAAAGCCCGGAAAATTGACAACGGCCAGACCTTAAAATAGAATATAGGAGTAGTCTGCCCGAAATTGCAGCAGTATTATAAAAATATATCGGGCGGGAACCTTTTTGATAAAATTTTGTGAGAGGATACAGGGGAAATATATGTCTGCAAAAGTGTTAAACGGAACGGAACTGGCGGGAAAAGTGAAGGCGGAGCTTCGGGAAAAGGTTGAGGCCCTGCGGGAAAAAGGTATAAATACGGGATTGGCGGTTATAATTGTAGGTGATGATCCCGCATCCAGAGTATATGTTAACCATAAAAAAAATGATTGCGCCGAAATCGGAATAAAGTCCTTTGAATACGCTCTTCCATCAACTACTTCAGAAGCTGAGCTGCTTGAGCTTATAGAAACCTTGAACAATGACGCAAGCGTCAACGGGATTCTGGTCCAGATGCCCATACCCAGGCACATAAACGAGGACAAAGTCATTGCGGCCATAAATCCTTTAAAGGACGCAGACTGCTTTCATCCGTTAAACGTGGGAAACCTGATGATAGGGAACCCGTGCTTCCTGCCATGCACTCCCGCGGGGGTGGTTGAGCTTCTGGAAGCAAACGGCATACAGCTTGAAGGCAAAAATTGCGTAGTGGTGGGCAGAAGCAATATCGTTGGCAAGCCACAGGCTATTTTGCTCCTGGCTAAAAACGCAACGGTCACAATATGCCATTCCAAAACGGAGAATATCGGAGAAATATGCAGAAGTGCGGACATTCTCATCGTGGCCATAGGCAGGGCCGGATTTATCAGGCCCGAGTTTGTCAAACCCGGCGCGGTGGTTATCGATGTGGGAGTTTCAAGGGGCGAAGACGGCAAATTGGTTGGTGACGTACAGTTTGACGGGGTTTCAGAAATAGCCTCAGCCATTACAAAAGTAACAGGCGGGGTAGGCCCAATGACGAGAGCAATGTTAATGAAAAATACTGTGAAGGCTACTTTAATTCAAAATAATTTAATATAAAGTTAACGTTTTAGGTAAAATGTCACAAAAAAGAGGGGTAATTACCCTTGAAATTTTTTAATTCTTGACATAAAAATTAAAAAATATTAAAATTAACTTGATTACGGCATTAAAGTTGGTTTGTATTGTAGAAGATATCAAAGTAAAATTGACTTGGCAATTTTACTTATCAATTTGGCTAGATCAGTTTGACCGGCCAATTTTGATTATAAAAATATTAAGCTTGTTTTAGGCTAATTTATATATGCAGGTTTGGTTTACATCTCATATTCGAATATAAGTACATTTGAAATGTACTATAAATAGCCATAGGCATGAATGCTTAGTTTTTGATTATTTATCTGTTACTTTCTGCAAATACAGTTAGGATTTTCTATATTCCTATCCCGACTTTTATTCCAATAGAATTAATATTGTATCATGTATTTGAACTACGCCAATGCAGCACCTATCCACTAAGAGGAGGGGGCCCGGTTGGTAAGGCAGTAGAGTTGCAGTCTTTCGCCGGCGTTGTCCAAAACGGCGCGCGGGAGCTGGGCGCAGACATAGTCTGTGTGAGCCGGAGCCGGATTTATTTCGGAACGGGCATTATTTTAAAACGAATTATGAAATTTGTGCATTGAAAACTGAATAAGGAGGAGGTGTGTAACAATCAGAATTATAATTGGTTTGGCTATTGGATTGGTTATTGCAGCAATTGCTTCATTTATATCTTTCAAAAAGGGTTATGAGAAGAGAAAAAAAGAAGCTGAATCTCAGATCGGCAGTGCGGAGCAGGAAGCTCAGAGAATTGTCGGAGATGCCTTGAAACAGGGTGAAAGTAAAAAGAGAGAAGCGCTTCTTGAAGCCAAGGAGGAGATCCATAAAAGCAGAGTCGAACTTGACAGAGATATCAAGGACAGACGAAACGAATTCCAGAGGCAGGAAAGAAGGCTGGTCCAGAAGGAAGAAACCCTGGACAAAAAGGTTGAAGCTCTCGAACAGAAAGACGAGACTTTGAACAAAAAGATCAAAGACATGGAAGTTTTGCAGGAGCGTACAGAGGAGCTTGTTAAAAAGCAGCTGGAGGAGCTCGAGAGAATTTCCGGTTTATCTGTGGAAGACGCAAAAGAGTACCTTCTCAGAAATATTGAGAACGAGGTTAAGCATGAAGCGGCTGCGCTTATTAAAGAGATTGAGTCTAACGCGAAACAGGAAGCGGATAGAAAGGCCAAAGATATTCTTGCTACGGCCATTCAGAAGTGTGCTGCCGACCATGTATCAGAAGCGACAGTTTCTGTAGTACCTTTGCCTAATGACGAGATGAAGGGAAGAATAATCGGACGTGAGGGAAGAAATATCAGGACTCTTGAGACTTTAACAGGAATTGACTTGATTATCGATGATACACCGGAAGCTGTTATATTGTCAGGCTTTGATCCCATCCGCAGAGAGGTTGCCAGATTGACCCTTGAAAAACTCATTCTTGACGGAAGAATTCATCCGGCCAGGATTGAGGAGATGGTTGAAAAAGCGAAGAAGGAAGTTGACAATACAATCCGTCAGGAAGGCGATAACGCCGCATTTGAAACAGGAGTGCATGGTTTGCATCCGGAGCTCATAAGATTGCTGGGTAAACTGAAATTCAGAACCAGTTACGGGCAGAATGTACTTAACCATTCAATCGAGGTTTCTCACCTGGCTGGAATAATGGCTGCCGAGCTCGGAGTTGATGTTCCGCTTGCCAAAAGAGCGGGTCTGCTTCATGATATCGGTAAGGCTATTGACCATGAGGTTGAAGGTTCCCACGTCACAATCGGCGCCGACGTTGCAAAGAAATACAAGGAAGGCGCTGAGGTGGTGAATGCCATACTCTCCCATCACGGAGACGTCGAGGCGACCAGTGTTGTTTCGGTGCTGGTTCAGGCAGCGGATTCCATTTCCGCCGCAAGACCGGGCGCCAGAAGAGAAACTCTGGAGTCCTATATCAAACGTCTTGAGAAGCTTGAAGAGATAGCAAATTCCTTTGAGGGAGTTGAAAAGTGCTTTGCTATTCAGGCGGGCAGGGAAATAAGGATTATGGTTAAGCCGGAAGTTGTAAATGATGCGGATATTGTGCTCAAGGCTAGAGAAATAGTTAAGAAAATCGAAGATGAACTTGAATACCCGGGACAGATTAAAGTTACTCTGCTCAGGGAGACAAGGGCCATTGAGTACGCTAAGTAGTTAAAAGGCCGGAGGAAAGTCCGGTAAAGGTTATATTAAAATTATTAGAGGCGGGGACGGTTTTTAAATTTAGAAATTAATTTTTAGATTTGAGAGCCGTCCCCGCCTTTAATGAGTACTGTTTCCGGCGTTTAAGGACCACATGGACCCATAGCCGGATAAATTTTTACTATAAATTTCAGGTTTATATGTATTATAATTATTATTAAGATAATAAAATATTGTCAGGCCCTATTTTGAGGACTGAACAAAATCACTATCAGTTATTAGTTTTGGAGGAAATAAATTGAAAATACTTTTTATTGGGGACATATTCGGAAATCCTGGGAGGAAAGCGGTCAAAGAGTGTGTTCCGCATTTGAGAAAAGAACTGGGAATAGATTTTTGCATTGCAAACGGTGAAAATTGCGCCGCAGGAAGCGGTATAACATATATAATTGCACAGGAGCTGTATAAAGCGGGAGTGGACTGTATCACCCTCGGAAATCACACCTGGTCCAAAAAGGAAATATTAAATTTCATAGATTCAGACGACAAAATAATAAGACCGGCCAATTTCCCGGGTAAAGTGCCGGGCAGAGGATATACCATACTTAAATCCAACGGGAAGGAATTGGCCGTATTGAACCTGATGGGCAGAGTTTACATGGACAGCATCGACTGCCCCTTCCTGACCGCGGACCGGGAGCTTGAAGAGATCAAAGCCCGGACCAAGGTAGTTTTCCTGGATATGCACGCCGAGGCCACGTCGGAGAAATATGCGCTGGCATGGTATCTGGACGGAAAAATATGCTGCCTTGCCGGCACGCATACACATGTCCAGACCGCAGATGAGAGGATCTTGCCCTTCGGGACGGCCATGATATCCGATGTTGGAATGACCGGCCCCTATGACGGAGTTATAGGGGTGGATAAGGAATTGATAATAGACAGGTTTATCACCAGAATGCCCCGGAAATTCGATGTGGCCAGGGGCAGAGTGCAGTTTTGCGCCATTTATCTTGAAGTGGATGACAAAACGGGCAAGGCCGGTAAAATTGAACGGATTTCCAGGCTGTTTGAAGAAGACCAATTGTTATAGATTTAAAGGTATTCGGTTACTATTACGGGAAACCTGACGGATATTTAAAACGGCTTAAGGCGGGGAGGCAAGCATGCTGGACGGGAATGACAACATAACAGTAAATGAAAAGCGCGGATTGCATTATATTGAATTCAATAATCTGAAAAAATATGATGATATACTGACCCATTGCTTTACCACCAGACTGGGAGGAGTGAGCGCCGGAGAGTGCTCTTCGCTCAACCTGAGCTTCGGCAGGCGGGACAGCAGGGAAAATGTTCTGGAAAATTATCACCGGCTTGCAGGGGCAATCGGTGTGGATTTAAATAAAATGGTTCTGTCCAATCAGGTGCATGATAATAAAATCCGGGCCGTCGGACCGGAAGACATGGGAAAGGGTCTGGTCAGAGAAAGTGATATAGTGGGATTTGACGGGCTTTCAACCAATCATGCGGGAATACCTCTTGTCACTTTTTATGCCGATTGTGTTCCTGTTCTGATTCTGGATCCGGTGAAAAAAGCCATTGCGGCTGTGCATTCCGGCTGGAAGGGAACTGTGAGGAATATCGCAGGAGAAGCGCTTGTACATATGGAGCGGTTTTATCAAAGCGATCCCGGAGATCTTCAGATAGCCATAGGGCCGTCCATTTGCAGGGAGTGTTTTGAGGTGGATCGGGAGGTATATGAGCTTTTCCTCGAAAAGTTTCCGTGGTGCGGCGCATATACGGCGTACAAAAACGGAAAATACCGAGTTGATTTGCAGGGGATTATAAAGAAAGTCCTGGCGGATAACGGCGTACCGGAGCAAAATATAATTGTAAGCGGAGTATGTACCAAATGCAACAGGGATATATTTTTTTCTTTCAGAGGTGATGAAAGAAAAACCGGAAGCCTTGCCGCGCTTATGATGTTAAAGGCATAAAGCAACATTTTGTTAGATTTACACATAGATGGAGAGTAAAATGAGAAAAGCACTTAGGATTATTTCGATACCGGTTATAATATGCATGCTTCTGAGCTCCTGCACCGTGAACCTGAAAAGGAACTCCGGGGCCGAGGAAGATATCTATGAAGATAAATACGACGTCATAGACAAGGGCCCTGTCAAGGGCGGCTCACTCCGCCTGTTTTCCACGGCTGTTGACACGCTGAATCCCGTTTTATCCAACAATACGTTTGTCCAGGATTTTCTCAGCCTTGTATTTGAGGGGCTTTATACACTGGATGACAGGCAGCAGCCTGTTCCGGTCCTGGCAGACAGCTCTTCCGTATCGGCCGACGGGCTCACTCTGACTTTGAATCTGAAAAAAAATATCAGCTGGCACGATAAAATGCCATTTAAGGCGGATGATGTGGTATTCACGATTAATACCATAAAGGACCCCAAAAATAACAGTATATTTCAGAAGAATGTCGCAAACATAGATTCGGTTGCGGCAAGCGGCGGCAATGCGGTGGTGATCAGGCTGAAGCAGCCGGATTCATTTATTAAATATGAATTGACCTTTCCCATAATTCCCGTACACCATTTCGTAAATGAAAAAATCGAACAGAAAAATTCCAAAGTGAATCTTACGCCCATAGGGACAGGACCTTACCGTTTTAATTCATATGATCCCAAAACGGGAGTGAAGCTAATTTTGAATGAAAACTGGTGGAATGCTTCCGGGAACAAGAAAACTGCCGTAGATACCGGAACAGGGGAAAGTGCGGCCAGTGACAACGGAAGTACCGGACAGGCGGATTCCGGGCCTGAGCTCCCGTATATTCCAACCGTGGAAGTAAAGATATTAAAAAATGTGGACAGCGCAAATGCCGCATTTCAGGCCCGTGATATTGACGTTTTGCCGGCCCAGTACAACGAATACAGAAAATATCTGGGCCGCACCGACATAAGCTTAAAAAGATATGCCGGAAGAAATTACGAGTTTTTAACACTGAATCTGAAAAAGGGGCCCCTGGCGGACAAACGGGTCAGAAATGCTCTGAATTATTTAATAAATAAAAAGCAGCTTGTGGACAATGCGGCGCCTGGGATAGCCGTACCGGCTGAAATACCGGTCATCCCAAATTCCTGGGTCTATCAGCTTACGGAGCTGGATCAGGCAGTTGACAGCAATAAGGCCAGGGAACTGATGACCCAGGGCGGATATGTTTTTGATACAAAGACCAATAAATATGTGAAAAAGACGGGCAAGAAAGCACTTGCACTGAAGCTTATAGTAAATGACGACAATTCGCTCAGGTACAATGTTGCAAACGAAATATCGACACAGCTTCTGAAAGCCGGTATAACTGTGCAGGTAGTGCGGCTTTCCTGGGCGGATGTCCAGAAGGCCATAAAATCCGGCTCATATGACATGGCAATAATGGGATACAGGATATCTTCAGTACCAGATCTGTCCTTTGCCTATTCCACCGCTAATATAGCAACCGGTCTGAATGTTTCCGGATACAGCAATCCAACGGTTGACGGCTATCTCCAGCAGATACTTGCCAATAATGACACAGAGGCTCAAAAGGGCATATTTAAAAATCTGCTGAACACAGTTTTGGGGGACAGGCCGTATATAGGGCTGTTTTTCCTGAATGAAAGCATGATGTACAGCAGGAACATAAGAGGTGAAGTCAACCCTAACGTATGGAATAAGTATAATAATATTGTAGGATGGTATATTCCGTAGCAGAATTCAGAAAGCAGAAATCAGGATTCAGAATAAAACCTTAAAGGCAGGATTCAGGAGCCAGAAAACAGGATTCAGAATAAAACCTTAAAGGCGGAATTCAGTAGTCAGAATGCAGAATTCAGAAGAAAACCTGAAAGCAGGAGTAGAGAAGTACAGGAGTGCACAATGAGACCTAAAGGCAATTCGAGGGCCGGAATGGTGGATAAACAGTTAAAAAAACATTTGATGGAGGAAGAAATTTAATGATTTGGGCGTTGATTATTATTGCAGGATTTGCTTTAGACAGGATAACCAAGGTATGGGTTTTAAATTCGCTGGTAGGACATCCGATTACCGTAATAAAGGATTTCTTCCTGCTCAGGCATCTGGAGAATGAAGGCGCAGCTTTCAGCATACTTCAGGGAAAAACCTTACTTCTCGTTATTATGACGTCCCTGGTGGCGTTGGTGCTGTTGTATATACTCATTAAATACAAAAACAGATTGCTGCGCACGAGCCTGTCCATGATTCTTGCAGGCGCTCTTGGAAACCTCTTTGACAGGATATTCAGAGAGGGAAGCGTCATAGATTTTATTGAGTTTCATTTCGGCTCATATTACTTTCCGACTTTTAATGTGGCGGATATGCTGGTGGTATGCGGAACCATTCTGCTGGCAATATATATACTTTTCATCCATAAGGAGGAAAAAAAGCCGGAAGCACTTCAGGATGAAAATACGGAAGAAAGTACAAAATAACAGTTTACACGGAGGAAGTTTTGAAAGAAATTTTATTGGAATGCGGTGAAAACGCAGTAAGAATAGATTCCTGGCTGTCGGAGAAGCTGGAGGAATACTCCAGGTCATATATTCAAAAGCTCTGCCAGGATGGAAACATAAAAGTCAACGGTGAACCGGTAAAATCAAACTACAGGCTTAAAGCGGGTGATAAGGTTACTGTGGGTATCCCGGAGGCGGAAGTGCTCAATGTTACTGCCGAGGAGATCCCCCTTGACATAGTCTATGAGGATGAACACATTGTAGTTGTAAACAAACCAAAGGGCATGGTGGTGCATCCAGCCGCGGGCAATCACTCGGGAACGCTGGTAAATGCCCTTATGAAACACTGCGGCGACAGCCTTTCTGACATAAACGGGGTTATAAGGCCCGGAATAGTCCACAGAATAGATAAGGACACCTCAGGACTGCTCGTTGTAGCCAAGAACAACCACGCCCATGAATTCCTTTCAAGAAAGCTCAAGGCACACGATGTAAAGAGAGAATACATTGCGCTGGTGGAAGGGGTTATTTATGAAAACAGCGGAAAAATCGACGCACCCATAGGCAGGCATCCCCTTGAGAGAAAGAAAATGAGTGTGAACGTGAAGTCGGGAAGGACGGCGGTCACTCATTTCAGGGTGGCGGAAAGATTTCCCTCTGCCACATATATTGAGCTGCAGCTTGAAACAGGCCGCACACACCAGATAAGGGTCCATATGGCCTATATAAACCATCCAATAATCGGCGATGAGGTATACGGCAGAAAGAAGCAGAAGTTCAATACCAAAGGGCAGGTGCTGCACGCCAGAAAACTTCAGTTCGAGCATCCCGCTACAGGTAGGATGATGGAGTTTGAAACGCCGGTGCCGGAGTATTTTGAAAAATTATTGAAGGAATTAAGGGAAAAATAAAGGTGTAAAACAGGTGAAAAATAAGAATAAATAAAATGTGGACAAGCTCGTTTCATTGTGATATCATTTTAAGAAATAAATGGTTTACCTTTAAATTAGTCCAGAGAGGCTATAAGGTGAGATATTAGACAGACATGATTTATATATGATCCCGGAGGATGGGTGGGTTACAGGATGTGATTCATTCAACAGGATTGTGTTTTGATATGTTTAAGCTTCTTGCCAGGCTGTTGCTCTTGGCGGGAAGCTTTTTTGGCATATTAAGAAATATAATTTTGTTAATATTATATATTTGAAATATATTGCAAATAAATTTAATCCGGTGCGCCAGGCAGGGTGTCTGTCCAGGGGCATTGGGGTCATGGAGGTTAACATGCAGAAAACCGAAATTATGGATGAGAGCGCAATTACGAGAGCAATAACAAGAATTTCCCACGAAGTGCTGGAGAAGAACAAAGGTGTTGAAAATCTTGTGCTAATGGGAATCCAGAGAAGAGGAGTTCCGCTGGCCAAAAGGATTGCCGAGAGGATCAAAAGCGTTGAAAACACAGAGGTACCTGTGGGCATACTGGATATTACCCTATACCGCGACGATCTGAGCCTGCTCAGCGAGCATCCTGTCATAAACGGGACGGAAATCAATTTTGATATTGTCAATAAAACAGTTGTCCTGGTAGATGACGTGATTTATACGGGAAGAACGGTGAGAGCCGCCATTGACGCCATTATGGATATCAACAGGCCACAGATGATACAGCTTGCGGTTTTAATTGACAGGGGGCACCGGGAATTGCCTATAAGGCCTGATTATGTGGGCAAGAACGTCCCTACCTCGAGAAGTGAAATAGTGCATGTCAATGTGCTTGAAATAGACGGAGAAAACAGCGTTACGATTTCTGACAGGGAATAGGCGGAACACGAAGAGAACATCCGGTATTTTCATAGCTGCAAGGCAGCGGAATGGAGTATTTATGAATCTAAGATCCAAGGATTTGCTCGGACTCAGGGATATTACGGCTGAAGAAATAGAATATATACTGAGTACGGCAAAAACCATGAAGTATATTATTACGGCCAATAATAAAAAGACCCCCCATCTCCAGGGCAAATCCATAATAACACTTTTCTATGAAAACAGCACAAGGACAAGACTTTCCTTTGAACTGGCCTCCAAATATATGGGCGCCAGTGCCGCAAATATCTCAGCTTCCAGCAGCAGCGTACAAAAGGGCGAAACGCTTATAGATACAGGCAAGACCATCGACAGCATGGGAACCGACGTAATTGTAATCAGGCATCCCATGTCGGGGGCTCCACATCTGCTGGCCAAAAATGTAAAATCTTCGGTAATAAATGCCGGCGACGGTATGAACGAACATCCTACCCAGGCATTGTTGGATATGTTCACCATAGTTGAGAAAAAAGGTACATTAAAGGGTTTAAAAGTGGCAATTATAGGAGATATACTCCACAGCAGGGTTGCCAGGAGCAATATATGGGGAATGACGAAGCTGGGTGCGGAGGTCAATGTTTCAGGGCCTGCGACGCTTATGCCTCCGGAAATTGAAAGGCTTGGCATAAATGTGTTCAGCACCGTGCAGGAGGCCATACTGGATGCGGATGTGGTAATGGGGCTGCGGATACAGCTGGAACGGCAAAAGAAAGGGCTGTTTCCCACCATCAGAGAGTATTCCAGGTTTTTTGGGCTGGACGATAAAAGGCTCAAGCTGGCCAAGGAGGATGCCATAGTGCTGCATCCGGGACCGGTAAACAGGGGCGTGGAGCTCTCTTCCTCCGTAATGGACGGGGACCAGTCTATGATAAATGAGCAGGTAACCAACGGCGTTGCCATAAGAATGGCTTTGCTGTATCTTCTGACAAGGGGAAATACCATGGAAAGCAAGAACATATTATAGTTTATATTTGGAGGAAGACGCAAATGAAATTATTGATTAAAAAGGGGCATATTGTAGATGCCAGAACAGGGCTGGACAAGGTTTCGGACATATTGGCAGACGACGGAGTAATTGTTGAAATAGCCGATGATATAGATCCTTCGGGATGTGAGATCATTGAGGCGGAGGGAATGTATGTTATACCTGGGCTGGTGGACGCACACTGCCATCTGAGGGACCCGGGCTATGAATACAAGGAAGATATTGAATCCGGTACCAGGAGCGCGGCAAAGGGCGGTTTCACCTCGGTGGCCTGCATGCCGAACACCAATCCCGTGCTGGACAATGAAGCAATGATAAAATACGTTATAAACAAGGCCAAAAGCGACGGCCTGGTAAATGTATACCCAATCGGGGCCGTATCCAAGGGCATGAAGGGGGAAGAACTCAGCGAGATAGGCGAGCTGAAATTTGCTGGAGCCGTGGCGCTTTCGGATGACGGAAGGCCTGTAGTCAGCTCAGCTCTGATGAAAAAAGCCCTGCAGTATGCGTCTATGTTTGACATAACGATAATTTCCCACTGCGAGGATCTGGAC
>JAEWSZ010000105.1 GCA_023397905.1 Bacillota bacterium
GGCGCAGGCAGTACAAATCCATCCTGGACGGTATTATCCTAGGTTCCGCGGCCGGAATGGGTTTTGCCGCTTTCGAAAGCACAGGATATGCCTTTACCGCCTTTCTTCAGAGCGGGGGAAGCCTTTCTCAAACCGTATTCATCACTTTGCTGCGGGGAATTGCGTCTCCGGTTGGACATGGAACCTGGACGGCCATTCTGTCCAGTACATTGCTTAAGGAAAGTGTTCGTGGCAGGTTTTATATCAACACACAGGTTATCAAGGCATATGTTGCCGTAGTTGTCCTGCACGGTCTATGGGACGGATTGCCTCCCATCATCAGCTATTTTTTCCCTTCGGGATACTCGGTTTTCGCAGGTCAGATTTTATTGGGAACGGTAGGACTCTATATTCTCCATAAGCGCTGGAGAGAAGCAAAGCTGGAGTTTGAATTATAGAAACGGGTACTGTTCGTACAATTTCGTGCGATTTATTTTTTGCGGAAATAAAAAAAGCCTTGTGCTAGGAGGCTAATTCGGTGTTCTTGGGGGACTTGTCATGGGATTGGATCTTTTCGACGATGTCGAAGGATTCACACAAGCATTCCTCAATAACATTTGGAGTTATTAATTCCTTATTCAATTTATCACCTTCTTTCCAGGCATCCTTATGCCCTGTTACAGTCCTATTATACACCAATTGCCTGTAATAGACAATTAAAATTATGTTAATTGTCTATTACAGGAGCTGTAAAATAATAAATTTACCCAGCCAATGGGGATATATGTGAGCCTGTCTAATCCTCCAGATCTATAACGCTCACAGGACAGCCATCTCTGGCATCCTCGGCGTCCGGCTCCATTTCTTCCGGAATATCGTCTTCCCCGGCTTCCGCCTTTCCGTCCTCGTTCATGCTGAAAACCTCCGGACATACCGAAACGCACAGCTCACAACCGATACATCCTTCCTGATTCACCGACGCTCTCATATTTATCTCCTTTTCCGCAGCGGGATAAAACCATTTTGCTGCCTGTTTCATTTATTTTTATGAAAATGCATTATTGAATACTTTTATTTATTTTAAAGTTATTATTGCTTATAAAAAAAATAATATTCAGTTTCATTGCTTTTGCAATTAAGTTGCGTTATATTAAAATTAACAGTTGAATTATGGAAAATGTTATTAACAAATGCGGCAGTTTAAGAGGAAAAAATGATTAACGACATCGAAATTATAGACAGCCATGTACATACTTTTGCGGACGATGACATTGCAGATAAAATTATTTCTTCGTTTAACAGGTTGTACGATATAGAGTTCACAAACCCGGGGAACGGTACGGTAGACAATGTTTTGAGGAATATGGAAACCGCGGGGATAGACCGGACGGTAATGGCCAATTTTGCACCTCCTAAAATAATAGAGCATAATAATATATGGACTCTGGAAACAGCCGGAAAATCAGGCGGAAAATTAATCCCTCTGGTCAGCTTTCATCCTGAAATGCAGGGAGCTCTGGCCGGACATCTTGAGAGATATATGGAGCTCGGCGCAAAGGGCATCAAGCTGCATCCCATGGCCCAGGGCTTTGATGTCAGGGAAAGCAGGATGGATGAATTGTACAGGGAGTGCAATAAATTGCGTTTCCCGGTATTGATACACTGCGGAAGGGTTGCAAATGCCAGGCTCAATGAGTTTTCAGATTACGAGTGCATTGTGCCCATTATAGAAAAATTTCCGGAGATGCCGGTTATTCTGGCCCACATGGCCGACGGAAATGTTGAGTGTGTCCTTGAGGCTTCGAAAAAATATGAAAATGTCTATTTCGACACTTCCATCGTCATTACGGGATATCCGGAAATCATGGATACAAATGAACCCAGCTGGCTGGACGACGACCAGGTAGTATCAATAATAAATGAAACCGGCGCCCACAGGATCCTGTTCGGATCTGATTTTCCATGGGGAAGTCCGGTGCATGACCTGAACAGGATCATGAATTTAAGGCTTAAGGACGAACAGAAAAGGCTTATTTTCAATAAAAATGCCAGAAAAATATTCCGGATTGATCAGGAAAAGAGGTAGTACGGATGGGAATATTAAAGTTTAAAAGGATTTTGACTCTCGTATACAGCGTGATAATTTCTGCGGTCATATACTTGATTTCATATCTGATATACCGGAGGATAAGTTTTAATCTGAAAGAAACCTTCTTTTTGATCGGACTTGTTTTAGTCCTGATTGGAATAGTGATGCTTATCGCCAGAAATCCCATGAGAATTTCGGGATTCGGTTCAAGACAAAAGTCTCTTCAGCAGGGCGGCGAAGAAAGTGATGAAGAGGAGGTCACGGAGGCGGATGAAGAAACGTTACCGGATAAAAAATCGCTTCTGCTGGGTTTCAACAGCTTTACAATTGCCTTAAGCGGAGTGATCTTACTTGTGGTGGATGCGTTTTTATAAGTTTTATAAAAAGAATAGGGAATAAGGCGCTCTTTTCATAAAGTCAATTACTGCCGGCTTTCAGCTGGTAGCAATTGACTTAACCGTGGAGGGCGCTTTTTTTATGCGTGGAATATGGAAAAGCATATAAGCCCATTGATATAAATACATTTAAAAATTTTGTGTAAAATACAAAATATCAGGTAACCATTAAAACTATTTCTAATTAATATAATATTATAACCGGCAGTGGAGATGATATAAATAAACCGTCATCGTGGAACGTAAAGGTGCGGCAATGCCAGCGGTGACTCCGGCTGATGATTTTGGAGGAGGCAGTATATGAAAAAATTATATTTATCCGTATTGTATGTCGTATTGCTTTCACTGTTGATCGGCGGCGCCATACTGTTCAGCAAACCGGGAACGGGTGTGAGGAGTCTTAATAATTCCGCCGCCCAAAGTGGCGCCGACAGGAACGTCAACGCCTATAAAAACCATGTGCCTGACAGCGCCGCCCTGATCAGGCAGGAAAATATAAATATATTTAATAATGAATCCAGCCTTGACCTGCATGCCAGCCTTGTGGAAAACGAAAACGGACAGGTAACTCTGAATCTGGCGTACAAATTGGATGACAGGCTGATCACCAAAAGCATTGACGCTTCCAATGTGACCGAAATCAGAAATATATTCAGATTCAGAGATAAATACGGCAGCGGGTACAAGATCAACAACATGTTGCTGAATCATAAGAAGGACATGGTGTTTTTCTGTGTGGAAGGCAGAAAAGAAAAAAAATACTTCTACCTCACGGTATATTCATATGATCTCAAAAATTCAAAGCTGGAAAAACTATATCACGGCCTGGGCGCCTTCGGGGAATTTTTCATATCTCCGGACGGAAAATACAATGCCTTCACCTATTTAAACTGTCCTCAGAATATTTCATTTAATGAAAAAAACAGCGTGGTGATAATCAACTGCTCCGACAACAGGCTGATTCTGGATACAAGTCCCGGGCTGCGAGGCAATGCCGGAGATACGGGAGTGGATTTATTGGTTTACAGCTATGAATTTATCAAATGGAAAGGCGGGACGGTTTGCGAGCTAAGGGAGAAGATTAAATCAAAGGACGGCTCGAGCGCGGAAAGGGAGAAAAAGCTCTATTATGACGCCGTTTCGGGAAAGTTCAGTGAAGAAGTATGAGCTGTGGTAAATCTTCTTGTTTTAATAAGGTATTTGGTGTATTCTTTTAATAGTGTGAGGCAAAATGAGCACAGCATTTCGCTTTGCAGAAGTGCCGTGAGCCGGCATTTCGAATATAAGCGTGCTTCTGCACGCATATGGAGGTTAGTGGGTGCTAAACGAATTTTCGAGAAATGAATTGATAATAGGCAAGGAAGGGCTTGAAAAGCTGCAGAACAGTAAAGTGGCAGTGTTTGGAGTCGGAGGAGTGGGGTCCTATACCGTTGAGGCCCTGGTGAGATGCGGTATCGGCAGGATCGTGCTGATTGACGACGACTGTATATGCCTGACCAATTTGAACAGGCAGCTACACGCGACGAGAAAAACCGTCGGAAAGCCAAAAGTAGAGGCTATGAGAAACAGGATCATGGAGATAAACCCCAAATGCCAGGTGGAAATGATCCAGAAGTTCTACATGCCCGAGGTGGCGGAAGAGATATTTGACAAAAGCTGCGATTATATAGTGGATGCAATAGATACGGTGACTGCGAAGATTGATCTGGCGGTGAGGGCAAATGAACATGGTATCCCTGTCATCAGCGCAATGGGAGCCGGAAATAAAACAGATCCCACCAGATTTGAGGTGTCGGATATTTTCAAGACCTCTGTAGATCCTCTTGCCAAGGTGGTAAGAAAGGAACTCAGGAACAGGGGAGTAAAAAAGCTCAAGGTGGTGTATTCAAAGGAAGAGCCGCTCAGGCCGGTTGAAACCGAGAATTCCAGCTGCAGCGCAGGCTGTATCTGTCCCAAGGGCTCGGTCAGAAAATGTACTGTCAAACACCAGATACCCGGAAGCCTACCCTTTGTCCCTTCGGTTATGGGTCTGATCATAGCCGGCGAGGTAGTGAAGGATCTCATCCAGTGGGAGAAGCTCAGGCCGGACAGAGGTCAGGTGCAAAGTGTAAAAGCGGCGAACTGAAACGCGGAATAATATATGGCGGATTTTTATCACAAATTTAATTATTATCGGCTTTCAGCTGATAGTAATTGAATTTGTATCGGAGAAAAATTATGTTTGAAAAACGTATAAATATATTTACGGGGCATTTTGGCAGCGGTAAGACAGAGGTGGCCGTCAACTATGCCCTTAAACTTGCGGAGGCGGATTACAAAACTGCAATAGTGGATTTTGACATAGTCAATCCCTATTTCAGAACTGCCGATGCCAAGGAAGAACTTGAGAAAAACAATATCCGGGTGGTTTTGCCCATGTACGCCAATACCAATGTAGACGTGCCGGCAATACCCCCTGAGATCTATTCACTGTTCCAGGACAAGGAGTACAAGGTGGTTCTGGACGTGGGCGGAGATGACCTTGGGGCCAAAGCTGTGTCCAGGTTTAAAGAGGAAATTTTGAACGACGATTATGAAATGTTTTTTGTGATCAACACCAGAAGAGGCATGACGGATACACCGGAAAAAATACTTGAAATGATCGCTCTTATAGAAGACAGCGCCAACATAAAGGTTACAAGGCTGGTAAATAACAGCAACCTGCTGGAGGAAACCACTCCTGAAATCATTCTGGAGGGCAACAGCATAATATCCATGGTGTCCGGTATATCAGGCATTCCAATGGGCATTACCGCAGGAATGGAAGATGTCATGAGGCAGTTGAAAGGCAGTGAATTGAACGGTTCTGAAATACTTTCCATGAAAAAGCAGATACACCTGCCGTGGAACAGGGGATGAGAGGATATGGCAATTTTATATTTCTTTTTGGCAGTGGTTGGCGGTTTTATAGTATTCAGCGCTGCGGCGAAGATTTCCAGGAACCGTAAAAACAGGGCAAATGTCAGAACCCGCTGGGGCAAGCCTCCGGAACGAGAATGTACGGCCAACGATTTTGCTTCCATCAGGTGTTATTACCATAACGTCGGGATGGAACAAAAGGATTTCTTTATTGACGATATTACATGGAACGACCTGGACATGAACAGGGTATTTTCGAAAATAAACAATACCCAGACCGATATAGGGGAAGAATACCTGTACTATCTGCTGCGGAAGCCGGTTCACCAATTGGACAAGCTGCTTTCAAGAAACGCCATGATGGAGTATTTCCGGAATAATGCGGCGGAGCGGGAAAAACTTCAGATTTTATTGTCGGAATTGGGAAAGCTGAGATTTTTAAGTATATCAGATTATCTGTCGGGCAAAAGAAAAGGCTTTGAAAAGAGCGGGCTGCTTTACAAGCTTTTATCGGCGCTGTTTATAGTCACGCCGTTTATAGCGGCGGCCTTTCCGCCTGCCGTTCTTTTGTTTATGGCTTCGCTGGTGCTGAACGTAACAGTGTATTTTAAAGCAAGGGATCAGATAGTGGGGCATCTTCAATCCCTGGGATACATAGTAAACATGATCGGAATCTCAAAGAGGATTGCAAAGCTGCCATATGAAGCTATCGCCGGATATACCGGAAAATTAAAAAGCTGTTCCGGCAAGATTAAGGGAACCAGTCTGAATAATTTCTTTTTTATGTTTTACAGCACTGAAAATTATTTTCTTGAATTGATAAAAATATTCTTTTTGGGTGAGCCCATAGCATATTACAGTATTTTTAAGATAATTAAAAAATACAGAAGCGAGCTTCAAACGATATATGATGTACTGGGTGAATTGGACAGTCTCATAGCCGTGGCCTCATACAGGGAGTCCGTTGAGTATTTCACAGCTCCGGTGCTGAGAGCTGGCTATAATACGGACAAATCAATAAAATTTACAGACTTGTATCACCCTTTGATTGAAGAGCCCGTTCCAAATACATTTGATACCTCAAAGACCGTGCTGATAACAGGTTCTAATGCATCCGGAAAATCCACATTTTTAAAATCCGTAGCAATAAATGCAATTTTCGCACAGACAATTTATACCTGCCTGGCAAAAGAATACAACTCCTGTTTTTTCAACATTTACAGTTCCATGGCGTTAAACGACAATCTGGAGGCCAGGGAAAGCTATTATATCGTGGAAATAAAATCATTGAAAAGAATAATCGAGGGCATGAACGAAAGTATTCCCTGCCTTTGTGTGATTGATGAAGTTCTGAGGGGGACCAATACTATTGAGAGAATAGCGGCTTCCTCCGAAATAATACACCTCATCTCAAGGAGCAATTGCATATGCCTTTGTGCCACACATGATATAGAGCTGACCCAGATACTTGGAGGCAATGTGGAAAACTATCATTTTCAGGAATTTTTTGATGAAGAGAAAATTTCTTTTGATTATAAAATATACTCCGGAGAGGCAACTACGCGCAATGCCATCAAGCTTTTAAAATATCTCGGTTACGACGAGGATATAGTGCATAATGCGGAGGCTCGGGCACAGCGTTTTACTGAAAACGGACAGTGGAGCGGTATAGACGGAAAACAAAGCTGAACTGGCGGAACCTGGGAGGCTGGAATTCCGGAAATTCTGGGATGGGATCAATTCTATTTATTGCAGTAGATAAAGGAATAGATTTTTATTTACAATCCAGTGTATTAGTGGTATAATACACTAAGAGGAAAGCGAGGTGAATATCGGGCTTATGCCCGATACCGGATGTTGGATTTCTCCAGCCTTATATTGAATAACAAGGATCCAGTATACATACAGATTTGCCGGTTTGTCAAAAGGAAAATACTGCTGAAACATGCGGAGACCGGAACCCAGCTGCCTTCAAGGCGTGAGGTGGCGGCAATGCTGAACATCAATCCCAACACTGCGCAAAAGGCCTTCAGGCTCATGGAGGAGGAGGGCTTTGTTGTAACCAATACCAACGTAGGCAGCATGATATATGTCAATGCGGATATCTATGCAGGTATAGAAGCTGAGCTCACAGAGACTATGGTGGAGGATTTTGTAAAGGCCGCCAGGGAGGTGAACCTCTCATATCAAAGGGTTATCAGACTCATAACGGACAAATGGGAAGACAGCTAGCCTTTAAACAATGCCATCAGATTATATTGCTGTACTATGCGTATAGTACGGCGCGTTAGTACAGTGGGTTATGAATAGTACAGTTAGGAGTGACATAAATTGAAGAATTTATACAGATTGATAAATTTTGAGTTCGGCATAATCTGCAAATTTATGCTGGGTATTTCCATTCTCCTCATTTCAGGGCAGAATCTGCTTTTGTACCTGGCGGGGAGGGATTATTTTTCAGGGAGATATATTCCCTTTGAAAAGCTCATATCCATTTCAGGGCTGCCCGTGTTATTTTACATATGCTTGGGCCTTGTGCTTGCCTGCTGCATTTACGGTGTGCTTGCAAATTACATGGGGAGCAAAAGCGTGTATACCCTTATGACGCTGCCCCAGTCCAGGGGCTCGGTATTCATGGCCAAGGCAGCTGCGGATGCAATCGGTCTTTTAATGCTGGTGGCAGCCCAGTTTGTAAGTATTTTTATAGGCTATTTACTGTTTTCATCCTCCATTCCCTCGGCAGAAAATGGGGAGATAGTGCTGGAGAAACCTGTAAACGGTCTCTTCCTGGCATTCGTAAGATCGGATTTTCTGAGGATTTTGTTCCCTTTAAATATGGAAAGCTTTATATCGACATTATCCATTTTGATTTCGGTTCTTCTGGCAGTATTTTTTATAATATTTTGCCTGCAGTCCGGAAAATATCTGAATATTGGTTTTGCCATACTGAATATAGTTCTCGTTATATATATCATCACATGCAGGGCCAATGCAATGATTGGTTGGCGTGAACCGAACCTGTACCTGTACAGTTTGATCCTGGCGGGATTGTGTATTTATTATATCCGTCAGAGCATGCGTTGGATAGCGCGGGGAACCGTAATGGGATAGCAGGGCAATGTGATAATTCAGAGTTGCATGTAAAAAAATGGAGTTATATAGGGGGTTTTTATGAATTGGTTTAGAAAAAATACGGCTTTGGTGGCGGCAGTGCTGTCATTGCTCATAATATTCGTTTCCTTTGCAGGAATAACCGGCGCTGAGAACGGCGGAAGCATGTTTTTGAGAGATATGGACGGAGACAGGCGGGTACTGGAGGATGTGGACATAAGCGGCGTACTCCAGGACAGGTATCACGGACAGCAGTTTTCAATCGACGGGGGCCGGCTGTCCCGGAATTTTAAATTTTATGACAGCCGGTCGGACATGACGGAAACGGCACAGAAGTCATCCGGAAACACAAAGTCTATAGAGGGGGTACAGTACTACCAGACGATTGGATCCAGGCCGTCCCAGGATGCAAGTATTGATATCGTAAGCAAGCCCTGGTATCCGGAAGAGCACACCCAGGGCAATACAGGCACTGTACAGTCGGATGCGATCCTCTACACGGAGGAAACCTCCAGAGTGGACAAAATAGATGTGCTCATAAGCATGGGCAAGCAGAAGAAAGACGGAATGAACGAGACCGTGAGAGTGAATACGGGGATCAAGGTTGAATCAAAGGTGAAGGAATTCCAGTTTAATAAGATTTATTTTACAGACAAAAGGGAAGATCCGCCGGTTGAGCGCCTTACCAGCGAAAGCTATGAAGGCAGAATATTTACAGGGGAGAATAGCAGCAACGCGTTCACATATATAAACGGGAAAATGTATTTTACGGTTTTGACCGACAAGACCGCAACCGGAGAAAACGGAATATTCAGAATAGATGAATGGGTTGCCTGGCCAAATACGGATGAGGCCGAGACCTATGGCAAGGTGAACAAAATATGCGGCTTCGGTCTGGACAATCACGATACAGAAGTTTTGGGCCTGGAGAATGTGGACAACAAGCTGGTATTGTATATGCTTGTGGACAACATGCCGACTTTCAGGGCCTATGAACCCGATACGGGAAAGCTGATAGACGAATTGAAGGTGGACGGACTCCGTGTGGATAGTGAAAACAGGTATTATCAGGCCTTCGGGGAAGGAAACAATATCACTGTCTGGTTTGGCGGCGAACGGGGCAAGCTTGTAAATGTCAAACTGGATGGCAAATTATCGGTCGAGCATATTGTGAATTCAATTTATTTATTGGATGCAAATGAAGAAGCAAAAGCGCCGGACAATGTGGAAACTGCCAACGGAAAGCTCTTTCTGCTCACTTATGCAAATGATGCATCCGATACGGCAACTTCCATTGATATATTAAAGCGCAGGCATTTCATGATATTGGTTTATGGCAAGTCTGATTTTTCCAGCAAGCTCTTGTACAGGGGAGAAATAGTGTCGGATGCAAATCAGGATACCGAATACGACAAAAAGGATATCTCCCCAGGTTTCGGGGGAGTCAGCCAGGAAAATTACAGACATTTTGCGGCTGTTAAAGTGGAAAGCAGGTAATTTTAAAGCGGAAGGGCAGAGGACGCTTATTATGATCGAACTGAAAAACGTAAAAAAATATTATGGACTTAAGGCGCTTGGTATCATGGATGAAAGCGCAGTAATAAATTCCGGTGAAGTGGTGGGAATACTGGGGGAGAACGGAGCCGGAAAAAGCACTCTCCTTAAGTCGGTAATGGGGCTGCTTGAACTGACCTCGGGGGAGATTCTGATAGACGGCAGGCCACCGAAGGAGATGTATGACAAGATGGCCTTTATAACCCACGAAGGAAGCTTTTTCCCACACTTGACCCCAGATGGATACGGTGAATTTCTGTCCGGATATTTTAAAAGCTTTGATCTGGGACGCTATGAAAAGCTCCTGAAATTTTTTGAATTGGATCCCCGCAGAAAAATCAGAACCTTTTCATACGGACAGAAGGCAAAGCTGGAGATATGTGCGGGATTTTCAAAAATGGCCAGGTATATAATAATGGATGAGCCGTTTTTAGGGGAAGACATCCATACAAGGCGGGATTTCATAAAGCTCATGGCTTCAAGCCTGAAGACGGATGAGACCATACTGTTGAGCACCCATCACATAGATGAAATAGAAAACTTCATAGACCGGGCAATTGTTCTGAAAAACGGACGCATAAAAGCGGACTTTTACATGGACGATCTGAAATCGGAAGGCAGGATGCTTTCCCGGGTTTTGCTGGAAATATCCGATTATGACGAAAATAAATACAAGGGAATACTGGATTAATACCTTCCTTAACTTGAAAATCCCATCAAAGAGTTTTATAATAAACAAGGGCTTGTTCACAAGCCCTGTCAAAGTTTCATACGGTCATAAAGCCAATTACGGTCGAAACCTTCGCCTTCAGGCGAGGGCTGCTTTCATTTGATAGTAATTGACTTATTATTAAAATAAATATACGGACAGGTTAAATTCATTTATCCGGTTCCGGAAATGGAGATAGCAATGGCAAAAGTTTTGTTCCATGAGGAAAGATGCAAGGGCTGTAAGCTTTGCGTAACTGTTTGTCCCAAAAAAATCGTCATAATGAAATCCGATAAGCTGAATCAGAAGGGTTTTCATCCTGCAGGCGTCGATGAAATGGACAAGTGCATTGGGTGTGCTTTTTGTGCCACCATATGTCCGGATTGCGTTATTGAAGTAGAGAAATAGGGGGAGATAAAATGTCTGAAAAATTATTGATGAAGGGTAACGAGGTAATAGCAGAAGCTGCATTGAGAGCCGGCTGCAAGCATTATTTCGGTTATCCAATAACACCGCAAACAGAAGTTGCCCACTATATGGCAAAGAAAATGCCTGAAATCAACGGCACCTTTGTCCAGGCCGAAAGCGAAGTGGCGGCGATTAATATGGTATACGGAGCAGCAGCAGCCGGTGCCAGGGTGCTCACTTCTTCATCCAGCCCGGGAATCAGCCTGAAGCAGGAGGGTATTTCCTACATCGCAGGAGCAGAGCTCCCTGCCGTAATTGTGAACATAGTACGCTGCGGACCTGGATTGGGCGGTATTTTGCCGGCGCAGTGCGACTATTTCCAGGCCGTAAAGGGCGGAGGACACGGAGACTACAAGACAGTGGTTCTGGCTCCGTCCAGCGTTCAGGAGCTCTATGAGCTGACGGTGGAAGCCTTTAATATAGCCGACAGGTACAGAATACTTACCATGATCATGGGCGACGGCATGCTGGGCCAGATGATGGAAGCCGTCGAGTTCAAGGATAAGGAAGACATATATGTGGACGGGAAAAAGTGGGCGGCCACAGGTACGAAAATGCAGAGGGAGAGCAATGATATAACCTCCATATACATCCAGCCGGAGGTGCTTGAAAAGCACAATCTCAAGCTGCAGGCCAAATACAGGCAGATAGAAGAGAATGAAGTCCGCGTTGAGGCTTACAACTGCGAAAATGCGGATATAATTGTAACCGCCTACGGTACGGTTGCCCGTATTATCAAGAATGTCATAAAATCGGCGGAACAGGAAGGAATCAAGGTTGGGCTTATCCGTCCGATCTCTCTGTGGCCGTTCCCCAACGGGGCATTTGAAAAATATGCGGAGACGCCAAAGGCATTTTTGAGCGTGGAACTCAGCGCAGGACAGATGGTGGAAGATGTACGGCTTGCGGTAAACGGCAAATGTCCCGTACATTTCTACGGCCGTATGGGCGGAATGGTTCCCACCCAGAAGGAGATCCTGGATAAAATAAAGGAAATATTAAAATAAGGGATAATACAAATTAACCCGTATCGGATAGGAGACAGATAAAAATGGCGACTGTGTTTAAAAGACCACATGCTTTAAAAGAGCTGCCACTTCACTATTGTCCGGGCTGTACCCACGGAATAGTACACAGGCTGATAGCCGAAGTAATAGACGAGCTGGAAATAGAAGGTACCACAATAGGTGTTTCACCTGTGGGATGCGCATATAACAACTATGAATATTTCAACTGCGACATGGTTCAGGCCGCCCACGGAAGAGCGCCTGCCGTGGCGACGGGAATAAAGAGGGTAAATCCTGACAACTACGTGTTTACTTACCAGGGTGACGGCGATCTGGCGGCCATAGGTACGGCTGAGATCGTCCACGCCGCAACCAGGGGCGAAAACATAACCACGGTATTTGTCAACAATGCAATTTATGGCATGACCTCGGGCCAGATGGCGCCCACAACACTGTTAAACCAGGTCACCACCACATCACCCTATGGCAGAAAGCCTGAAATACACGGCTTCCCCATAAAGGTCTGTGAAATGCTCTCCACTCTTCAGGGCGCAGTATATGTGGAGAGAACCTCGGTGCATGACGTAAAGAATATCAGGAATACAAAAGAGGCCATTAAGAAAGCATTTAGGGTCCAGCAGGCTAAAAAGGGCTTCTCAATAGTGGAGGTGCTTTCCACATGTCCTACCAACTGGGGCATGAACCCGGTGGATTCTTTAAAGTGGCTTGAACAGAATATGATGCCCTTC
>JAEWSZ010000109.1 GCA_023397905.1 Bacillota bacterium
GGCAGTCGAATATGAAAGCTTCGCTTTTCACAACAGCCCATGGTCGCAAGGTAAAGATGTGATCCGATCTGCAATCCTCAACAGGCAGGGCGTTGAAGTAATGCATTTGAGCACTGTTCAACTGTACGATAAGGACGCTTGCATGGATTTTGCTTTCAATCTCGCGTCTCGCCTTGGGAAACGTATACATATCCGCGCAAAGAAGTTTGACGAGATGCATGTGCTTCTCCGAGGATTATTGCCAGCCGGATCACTTGCCGCTGAACCCGATGGAGGGGAACTGTAGTAAAAAACTTCACGTGCCGGGGACAGGACCGTGCATATGAAGTTTCGTTTACAACTAAAAAAGTTGTCTTGTGTAAATTATCGGAGGTTTTAAATGAACGAAATGATTAAAATAAGGAATGAAGAAGAAACAGATTATGAGAAAGTAGAAGAAATCACAAGGAAAGCTTTTTGGAATTTATATATTCCAGGATGCATTGAACACTATTTAGTTCATGTTATGCGACCCCATAAAGATTTTCTGCCGGAGTTGGATTTGGTGATTGAAGTCGATAATCAAATCATCGGGAATATCATGTATACCAAAACAAAACTAATCGATGAGTCCGGGGAAGAAAAAGCCATCCTTACTTTCGGTCCGGTTTGCATTTTGCCGGAATATCAGAGAAAGGGGTATGGAAAAAAACTAATGGAGTATTCCTTTGAACAGGCGGTCGCACTTGGTTATGATGTGATTGTGATATATGGAAACCCCAATAATTATGTAAGCCGTGGCTTTAAGAGTTGCAAAAAGTACAATGTCTGCCTTGAGAACGGCACATATCCGGCGGCAATGATGGTAAAAGAACTCAAACCGGATGTCTTTTTGGACGGAAGAAGATGGGTTTACTGTCAAAGTCCTGTATTTGAAATAGACGAACAAGAAGCACAGCGCTTTGACGAGGGTTTGGAAAGCCTGGAGAAAAAATACCAGCCAAGTCAGGAAGAATTTTATATTCACAGCCATTCTATCATACGGTGAATTACCTTTAGTGGTTGCCCTCAAGGGGAAGTTTCCCATAAAATCCCCACATACAGATTAACCAGTTAATCCACTAAAAAAGCAGCAATTGATTATCATATCATTGTTGTTTTTTTAGTGGTGCGGATGAAAGGACTTGCGGTAAACTCCGCTCCGCTTCGTATACAATGACGTCGCCCACCTAAGCCTTACAGTTTCACCACATCCTCATATCCACATCATTAGAATCCAAACAAAAAATAAAAATGTACAAGTCAAACCGCAATCGGCTTCATAAATGCGTTAAAATAAAATCATCAGAATTTTTTATTTGATCCGCACATTTGTTGGAAGTAAACCGTTAATCAATTGGAGAGGGGGGTTTTTGAAGCCGGTGGATATACAGGAACAATACGATAAAATCTATCGCTATTGCTATTATAAGGTCGGCAATTCCGTTTCAGCGGAGGATCTTACCCAAGAAACCTTTCTCAAATACTTTATGCAAAATTCCTACATCGAACACGGTAAAAAGCTCGCTTATCTTTATACCATAGCGCGGAATCTTTGCATGGATTTTTTCCGGAAAGTCCAGCCGGAAACACTGGACGATGATGTACCGGATGCGGATTACTTTGAGAATATGGAACTCAGCCTTGCCCTTCGCCAGGCTCTTAAGAAGCTGCCGGAACAGGAGCAGGAGTTATTGCTTCTCCGGCATGCCAACGAACTTTCCGTGGGAGAAATTGCTTCTGTTATGGGAATTTCCCGCTTTGCTGTGTACCGCAGGACAAATACCGCAGTAGCGGCCTTGAGAAAATCATTTAGAGAGGAGGATTTTCGATGAATAAACAATTTAAAAAAGCATTGCAGTCGGCTTTTGAAGCGCCGATTCCGGTGAACAAGGCACAGTTCCTGAAAAATTTACACTATCCCCAAATTATTTACCGCCATTTTCTGCTCAGCCAGCTCCGCTATATCCGCAAGCGGGTATGGGTATTTTCCGTATTAACTGTTTTGCTGGGCTGGATTATCACATTCCAGTCGCCAATGTTCCTTTATTGGAAAGCCGATGAAATAAAGATCTGGAGCATTTCTTCCATACTTCCCTTTCTTTCCATGATGACAGTCCTGGAAATCTATCGTTCTACCGCATACCATATGGCGGAACTGGAGGGAAGCTGCCGGTTCAGCCTGCCTCAAATTATTATGGCTCGGATGGGCATTCTGGGGGTGGCAAACTCCGTCGTTCTGATATCGCTCCTTGTTTTTATAAATCAAGTATCGGCATACAGCCTGTTGCAGACTATTTCTTATATAATGGTGCCATATCTTATAGTCTGCGCAATTTGCCTGTGGATACTGAACCGGACGCGTGGTCAGAGTGGTATCTATGGGTGTGCAGCCGCGGCGGGCCTCATTAGCGGAAGCAGTATACTTTGTGAAAGCATGGCGGAGGTTTTTTATTCGGATACCTGCCTGAAGGGCTGGTTGATACTTCTGGTCTGCTGCCTGGTGCTTATCGGAGTCCAGATGCGTAAATTAATCAAACAAATGGAGGAAAAACAATGGAACTTGAGCTTGACCGAGTGACAAAACATTACGGGAGCAAAGTAGCCTGCGACAGTATTTCAATTTCTTTTCAAAAAGGTGTCTGCGGACTCCTTGGAGCGAATGGGGCAGGAAAAACTACTTTGATGCGCATGATGTGCGGTGTTCTGGCGCCAACCTCGGGAACTATACGCTTTGACGGCATTGATGTCAGCCATGAGGATTTCCGTGATGCACTGGGATATCTGCCGCAGGATTTCGGATATTACCCGGAGTTTTCAGCACAGGATTTTATGATTTATATTGCAACGCTGAAAGGCCTGCCAAAACCCCAGGCAAAGGAAAAGACACGGGAGCTTTTAGAACTCGTATCCCTTGAAAAAGAAGCGAAAAAGAAGATCAAGACTTTTTCCGGGGGGATGAAGCAACGGCTGGGTATTGCACAGTCCATGCTGAATGATCCCAAAATGTTGATTCTGGATGAGCCGACCGCAGGGCTTGATCCAAAGGAGCGCGTACGCTTCCGCAATCTGATTTCCAGCCTTGGAACAGATCGCATTGTATTGCTTTCCACACACATTGTTTCTGACATAGAGCATATTGCAAATACAATCCTTGTAATGAAAAACGGACAACTGATTCATCAGGGGACCAGGAATGAAATCATACGGGCAATTGACGGTAAGATATGGGAATGCACTCTGACTCAATCCGAAGCGGATACCCTTTGCGAAAAATATCCGGTTATCAATCTGCGTCAGGAAGGCACAGCACATGTGTTTCTGCGTCTGGTTTCAGATGAAAAACCGTGTGCTTCGGCGTTAAGCGCGCAAGCTACACTGGAAGATTTATATTTGTACTATTTCAGCGAGGTGAGTGAAAAATGAATGGATTCTGGAATCTGGTCGGCTTTGAGTATAAAAAAATATTGGGCAAAAGAAGTGTACAAATAACCCTGCTGCTTGCTGTTCTTGTTACAGCCTTCTGTGTTGTCGCTACGCTCCTTGGCGGCTATTATGTGGATGGAAACTATGAATCCAATTATGATGCCATGGTTAAGGACAGGGCTTATGTGCGTACCATTTCAGGCCGCATGTTGGACGGCCGCCTGATTATGGAAACGGTAAACGCTTATGCACAGATTCCCGAGGCGGATAGGTATCAGGATACGCAGGAATTCCAGACTATTGCGCGTCCATACAGTGCGGTTTACGGTATTGTCCGGAGTGTTTTCAATACGGACTCCAAACGGTTCAATATGGAGGATTTTAAAGTGCTGTCCAAGACACAGGCGGGTCAGTTTTATGACACACGGCATGATCGGATAGCGCAGATTGTAGAATTGACCCGTATGAGCGGCAAGGCAAAGGAACAGGTGCTCGCTTTGGATGAACAGGTGAAAATGTTTAAGTTTTCATATACGGACGGCTATACGCGTTTCTTTGTACTTTCCAGCATGTTGGGATTAATAGCGGCATTTGTCATGGCAGTCTGCGTGGCGCCGCTGTTTTCCGGAGAATATACATCCGGTGCGGATCAGCTCATTCTCTCTTCCAGGCGCGGTAAAAATTCGCTCATTACCGCAAAGCTCTTTACAGGCTTTTCGTTGGCAGGAGTTATCTGTCTGACACTGGCTGCGCTGAGTTTTGGCCTGTCTATGACTGTTTTCGGAAGCGACGGCGGAAGCGCTCCATTACAACTTTACAGGATTTTGTCCCCATATCCTCTGACAATGGGGCAGACGATGCTTTTGCTGCTGACTTGCATTTTCTTTGCCTGTATTATGACGGCAGCTATTACAATGTTGTTGTCCGCAAAACTCAAAACTCCATTCAGCGTAATTATTCTGGTCGGAGTATTGTTGATTGCTCCCATGCTGGGCAGCGTTTCTGAAAAAAATATACTTCTCTATAACCTGTACCATCTTTTTCCCACGCAAATGGCCGCCTTTGGGTCGGTGATTGATGGCATTCAATATGGATTCCTTGGGCTGGTAGTCAGGCCGTATGTATTTTTGCCCCTGTTTGCAGCCGCAATCAGCGTGGTGCTGACACCGCTTGCCTATCGTTCTTTTAAAAATCATCAGATTGGTTAAAGGGGGAAAGTGAAGGCTGCGGTATCACCTATAACCGGGACGGTTGTGCAATCACAGTGACTATGCAGACTGACCATAGCCACTGTGATTTTTGTGTCCCGGAGGATAAAAAGGTTATTTTATTTCCAGTCCGTTTTTTGCTTTTTCGCCGGAGGCTTTAACCAGAGGTATCTCTTTCATGAAAATCATTGAAACTATGCCAACTGCGGCCATGACAATACAAATTACAAATATCTGATGAATGGAATCCGAAAGGATTTGCTTCATTTCATCAATCACCTTGAGGAATTCAGGTAAAAGCGCTTGCGGCAGTTTTTCCATGATTGCCTTCAGGGCCTCGCTGTTCGATAATGAGTTTGGATTTTTCAGCACTGCGGCAACATTTGAGGGCAAATTGCCCATATCCATATCGCTAAGGCCCTTTGTCATAGTTGAGATCATAATAGTTCCCAGCACTGAGCCTGAAATCGTTTGTCCCAGATACTTAAACAATTGAATTGAAGATGTAACCACCCCCATTTGATTTTCCGCCACGGAATTTTGCGCTGTAACATTAAATATAGGCATGACGATTCCCAACCCAAACCCCACGACTATCATGTTAATAATAACTGTTGAGTTTTCAGTTTTTACCCCCATATTTGCCAGCAAGAGCACGCCGATGCCCGTTATGGCGAAACCTGCCATTGCCTGAAGCTTGTATCTGTGCGTTTTGGATATGACAATGCCGCTTAATAAGGCTGCCACAATCATGCTGAGCATCAAGGGAGTTAAAATCGCGCCGGACTGGCTGGCGCTTTTGCCCACGACCCCCTGCACAAACAAGGGGATAAAAATAGAAACCCCCATCATAATGGCAGCCATTAAAAACATCTCTAAGGCGGAGAAATTAAAGACCGGACGGCGGAATAATGAGAGTGGAATGATAGGATCTTTAACTTTTGTTTCGATTAATATAAATACTGCCAGCATGACAACGGAAAACGCAAACATGCCGATGATCTGAAATGAATTCCAGTCGTATTCGGTTCCGCCCCACGTAAAGGCCAGCAACAGGGGAACCAGGGCAATTATCAAAGCGCCCGCACCAAGGAAATCTATCTTTTTTCTCTCCTGGTCAGAAACATAAGCCGGAAGGGCGATGATCATTATAAACAGTGCAATGAAACCTACGGGGATATTGATATAGAATATCCATCTCCAGCTGAGGCTATCGGTAATAAATCCGCCCAGGGCTGGTCCGATGATACTCCCGAGACCTGCTGCGGAACCGGCAATACCAATAAATTTGGCTCTTTGGTCCGGGGGATATAATATCCCTATAATTGCCAGAGAATTTGAAGAAAGTATTGCGCCGCCAATGCCCTGCAGACCTCTAAACAGTATCAGCTCAATCATATTCTGCGACAGGCCGCATAAAACGGAGCCCACCAGAAAAATGACGACTCCGAATATATATGTGGGCTTAAACCCATATGAATCGGCAAGCTTGCCGAACAACGGCATAGAAATAGTCAGGGTAAGCAAAAAAGCGGTCATTGGCCAGGCATAATAATTAAAGCCATCCAGACTTCCAATGATTTTAGGCATTGCTGTGGCAACTATGGTGCCGTCAATGGCCGCAAGCAGCAGCCCAGCCATTAATCCGGCCATTACCAGAATCTTTCTGTTTTTGCTCAGGGTTTCGATTTTCATAATAAACACTCCTTAATGAAATTTATGAAATGTATAGTGACATATATTTCATAAAATATATTATACATCGCTCAATTTGCATTTGCAATATTTATGTAGTATAATAATAAATATATTTCATATCTTATCTTTTACAAATTGGAGGAGCTATATGGATGGGTTTGAAAGAAGGCGGGAGCAAAAGAAGGATTCGATTTTAAACGCAGCCTGGGACCTGTTTAAGCAATACGGGTACAATAAGACAAGCATTGCTGAAATAGCGAAGAAGGCATCGGTTTCGCAGGTTTCGATATACAATTTTTTCATCAGCAAGGAAAATCTGAAGCACGAATTAATAAAGAAGCTGTTGAATGAGCATTACCGGTATTTATTTGAAATCATAGAATCGGGGGAGCCGTTGCAGCTGAAGTTTGAAAAGCTGCTGACTGCAAGAGTTGAGTTTTTTGAAAGCTTCTCAGTGCGGTTCTTTATGGAATCAATAGACAACGACACTTTTATCAAGGACAATTTGATAAAGGAAAATTACGATAAATTCACCAAAGCATTTCTTAAGCTTTTCGAAGACGGCAAGAAGGAAGGTATTATCGGCAGTTCTTTTTCATCAGAGACTATCAGGGATTTTTTTGATATGTTTGAATACTACTTTATCAATAATCCGTCGGCTTCCGCCAAATTTAAAAACAATCCGCACTTCGCAAAGGAGTTCCTCACCTTGTTTTTTAATGCGCTGGTAAAAAAATAATTGGCGGGAAATCCGCCTGTCAGAAATCTTTCTAAAGGAAATTCATTTCATCGGCTTTAAGTGGACATAATTGCAGAATTGGTTTGTTAATAGCCATTGCTCCGTATATTGATGGTTGCAGGTCAAGATTTTTATCAATATAATATACTCGTGTCTATATATGGACTGTAGTATATTTATAATCTTGAGTTTAATACGGTGGAAATGGAGATGAAATGGCAATGAACAAGTTTGAACATTATTTATCCCCTGTTCAGATTGGAAATCTTACGCTTAGAAACCGTGGAGTCATGCCTGCCATGGTGACAAATTACAGCAATGCGGACGGTTCGGTAACCGACCGCCTCATCGCATATCATGAAGCCCGGGCAAAGGGCGGTGTGGGCCTTATTATTGTTGAGGCCGCATACATCGACTGGGTGGGAAAAGGGTTCCCGAATCAAATCGGGATAGATAAGGATACACTTATTCCGGGGCTCAAAAAATTAGTGGAAAGTGTCCACAGACATGGGGCAAAAATCGCCATACAGTTGCACCATGCCGGGCGCGAGGCCGATCCCAGGGTGACAAAGACGGAGGTGGTAGCCCCGTCTGCAATCCCATGCCCGGTGGTACAGGCTGTGCCGAAAGCGCTGACAATTGCTGAGATCAAGGAAGTGGTAAACAAGTATAAAGCGGCGGCTGAGCGCGCGAAAGAAGTGGGCTTTGATGCGGTGGAACTCCACGGTACACACGGATATATCATCAATCAATTTCTTTCTCCCGTCAGCAACCATAGAACAGATGAATATGGTGGAAGCGCTGAAAATAGAATGAGATTCCCGCTGGAAGTGGTTGAGGCCGTCAGGAACGGGGTGGGCAATGATTACCCGGTTATTTACCGGATTGCCTCCGAAGAATTTTTACCGGGAGGGCTGCAGCTTGAAGATGCCCTTACTTTTTCAAAAATTTTGGTTGAGCATGGCGTCAACGCTCTGCATGTTTCCGGGGGAACCTATGCTTCGGACAGGAGCTCCAGCGGTTCCGACGATATTCTGGGAGTGTATGTTGAAAGCGCGGCGGCCATCAGAAGAGCCATAAACAGGGCAATTCCTGTGATTGTGGCAAACCGCATCAAAACGCCGCAATTTGCCGATGAAATCATCGGGAGCGGGAAGGCGGACCTTATTTCGGCGGGCCGTGCGGTGCTTTGCGATGCAGATTATTATAATAAAATACGGGAGGGCTGTGAGGAGGATATACGTATCTGCCTGAGCTGCAACCACTGTACCGGCGAACTGGTGAGCGGCCATCCGGTTTCCTGTGCCTGTAATCCGATGACCGGTAATGAATCAGCATATGATTTGCAGGCTCCGGCGGAGGAAAAGAAAAAGGTTCTGGTGGTGGGAGGCGGTCCGGGTGGTATGGAAGCCGCCTATATTGCGGCCAGCCGCGGTCATACAGTCACTTTGTATGAAAAAAACGGGTATGTGGGCGGAAACATCATCCCCAGCTCAAAACCTCCGTATAAATCTGAAATGATGTCTGCCGTTGACTTTATGTCACATATGCTGGAGAAAGAGCATGTAACGGTGAAATTGAATACGGAAGCCGACATAGACAGCATCCGGCGCGAAGGGGCGGATACCGTCATCGTGGCATGCGGTTCATCGCCGATCATACCAGGGATTCCCGGTGTGGAAGAGGATTACGTTTTCACTGCGGAAGACGTTCTGCTGGGCAGAAAAACTCCAGGACAGAAGGTTGCCGTGATCGGAGGCGGCTCGGTGGGCGTGGAAACCGCAGAATTGCTGGCCTCTCAAAATAAGGAGGTCTGTATCGTGGAAATGGCCGATGAAATCTTTTCGGATCTGTCTCCGGTGCAAAAAGCCGGTGCAATGGGACGTATCGGCAGGTTTGCCATGCGCATCCTGGCAGGTGAAAAAGTGCTCGGAATCAGAGAACACTCCGTAGTCACCGACAAACAAGTCATCGGAAATGTCGATTCGGTCATTCTTGCCATAGGGTACAGATCCAATAACCGGTTGGCCCGGGAGCTTCAGGAGGCAAAAATAAACTGCCTGGAAATTGGTGATGCGGTCAGGCCACGAAAGATTTACCAGGCCGTGACGGAAGGCTTCGAGGCAGCTTACCGCCTGTAAAGGGAATAAAGTTATCAAGCAGTTGAAAAGGTGTAAAAACAAAAATAAACTGTTGAGCATAGTTGGGCATAATGGATGAAAACGTTAGCGGACAATGCAGGCAGCTTAAAAATAAAATTAAATGGAGTGATCTGAATTGAGTAAAAAAATAATGGAACGTTTGGCAATTTCCCCGCTGCCGGAGCCGGTGGTGCTGGTAACCTCAAAAGCCGGGGACGGTGAACCAAATATTATGACAGTCGCCTGGACCGGGTTTTTGAGCAGAAATCCCCCCACGGTTTATATCGCGGTCCATCCTGCCAGGCATACGAATGCGGTACTGAGAGAATCCATGGAGTATGTCATTAACATCCCTTCCGAAAACATGGTGGAGATCACGGATTACATCGGAATCACTTCCGGAAAGAAGATGGATAAATTTGCGGAGACGGGTCTGACACCCGTACCAGCCAGTGTTGTAAAAGCGCCTCTCATTAAGGAGTGCATGGTTAATATTGAGTGCAAGGTCAAGGAAATCCTCAATTACGGAAGTCATGATATATTCATAGGTGAAATCGTGGCGGTCCATTTTGACGAAGAGGCCGTAAAAGCCGACGGAAAACCGGACCTGGATAAAATAAGACCATATAGCTTTCCGCTGGGAGAATACCGCGCAATGGGCGGATACCTGGGAACAGAGGGTTACAGCAAAAAGCTGATGAAGGGGTAAAGCTATTAATAGGTAAACTGTACCCTTTGTCAAGGACACAATAAAAGAGGGCGCTGATCCATTAAAAATGAACAGCGCCCTCTTTTTCTGTGTCTTACTATCAGGGTACAGTTTACTCTTTCTTTTGCATGCTGGAATACGCTGGTGTCAGTGTACCTCCGGTCCGCCGAGAAAGCCGTGCTGTATTTTTTCGGTCAGAGCGCAAATGGTTTCGGGAGCGATCCGGGTGACCTCATATTGTTCCAGCAGGCTGAGCATGCCGTTGATCACAAATGACACCGAACAGGTAAATATTTCATCTATGGCATCCTGGTTCTTGGTTTTTTCAAGGAATTTTGCAATAACCATCTGCTTTATTTTGCATGAACTGAAGGCAAGGCTGGGGGATTTCAAAAACGGAATATAGATCTCCCTGTTTTTATAATACAGATTCTTCAGATCGTTCATGACAGCGGTGAAATTCTCGGCTAATTCACTAAAACTGTAGGAGGATATTATATTGCTGAAATCTTCTACAATTGTATCCCGCAGCCTGTCCGCGCAATCATATATATCACGGTAGTGCAGATAAAATGTGCTTTTATTGATGTCGGCCGTCTCGCATAATTTTTTGACAGTGATATCTTCCACTCTCTTTTCAGAAAGCAGCTTTGCAAAGGCGGCCTGAACGGCCTGTTCGGTTTTCCTGATACGTCTGTCTTCCATATTTTTTTCTCCATAAGCAGACTAAGCTGTTGATTTGGTTTAATTATAGACATCAGAGACAATATTGACTGTTGAAACTCAAAGACAATATCTGATATAATAAACTCGAGTCTATAAATAAATGATAGTCTATTTATTGGATTGTGTCAAGAAATATAAAATAATGTAATTATAGAGGCAGAAAGTGAGATAAAGATGATTATTTTAACAGCCGTAATTCAGGCAATACCGGGAAAAGAGCAGGAACTGAAGGAGCTTCTCAGATCATTGATTCCAATAGCTAAAAATGAGAAAGGGACTGTAGAATATCTGTTGCACGTTTCCAGGGCGTTTCCGGGAAAGTTTTTCTTTTATGAAAAATATAAAGATCAGCAGGCCTATGACAACCACTCAAACAATACGCTATTGCAGGATGTATTCAGGCAATTTGGCGGTATGGTCGTGGGGGAACCCCAGGTTGAATTTTTTGAGGAAATTGTTTCCGGTGAAGATCTCTGATAAACATCTATCTGCGGACTGTTCCGGGGGAAAAGGAAAATATTTCATCGAACATATGTTTGCTTTTGCTATGAGATGGTGTTATAATAAATACAACAGGAATTTTCAGGAGGGATTTTATGATAGAACATATTTTAAAAGCTTCCTTAGAACGGCATCTCACAATAACGATAATTTACCAGAACAAAGGCGGGATTACACAGAGAAACGTCCAGGTGCACAGTATCCGGGACGGCACAGTAAAAGCCTTTTGTTTCCTTCGCAATCAAAACAGGATATTCAAGCTGGAAAATATTTTGGCGGCTGACTATATCAGAAACAGTCATTTAAAAATGGCAAAATAGTATCCATAAAAAATTTTAAAATAACCCCACATTTTACCATGTGAAAAAACATAAAAGTCAGCTCAAAATTAAAAAGAGCAATATCATGCAAGAATGGTATTGCTCTTTGTGATACACTGGTGTCACATACTTGGAGGGGGGATCTTGTTGGACCGGGAGATGAGAACTGTAAAATATGATGCCCGTTTAAAGATAGAGGCCTATAATTTTCAAGGGATTATGCAAAAATTTCCCAACCATTTCCATGATTATTATGTGATAGGGTTTATCGAAAACGGCCAGAGGTATCTATCCTGCAAAAACAGGGAATATACCGTAGCACCGGGGGATCTGCTGCTGTTCAATCCCCGAGATAATCACACCTGTGAGCAGGTTGACGGGAAAACGCTGGATTACCGCTGTATCAATATCCAGTCTGAAATCATGAGCAAAGCGGTCCTTGAAATAACAGGGAAGAACTATCTGCCATATTTTACGCCATCGGTTGTTTTTCACAGCGAATTAGTTCCTTTATTAAGGGAACTGCATCTTATGATAATGGAAGAGGAAGCGGATTTCAGAAAAGAAGAAACATTCTATTTCCTGCTGGAGCATTTAATTGAAGAATATACGGGAAGGGAAGCTCCTACGGAAAAGTTGGAGCCCAGTGCGGAAACCAAAGCAATATGTGAATTCTTAGAAAGAAATCATATGAAAAATATTACCCTGGACGACCTGAGCAGTCTGACCGGATTGAGCAAATATCATCTGCTGCGGACCTTTACAAAGCAAAAGGGAATTTCGCCCTACAGCTACATGGAAACCATACGCATCGACAGGGCAAAAAAACTGCTGGAACAGGGCGTAATGCCCATTGACGCGGCGATCCAAACCGGTTTTACCGATCAAAGCCATTTCTCAAACTTCTTTAAAAAATTCATAGGCCTCACCCCGAAACAGTATATGAACATTTTTAAGGAGACCCCTGACTGACAACAGGTGTACAGAAAGGATTTTCATGGACGGGAAAAAGGAACTCAACGGGCATTTGCTTGCTTTTATTACTATTTTTATCTGGGGCACTACCTTCATATCCACAAAGATACTTTTAAGAACGGTTTCACCTGTTGAAATACTGTTTTTGAGATTTACGGCAGGCTTTATTGCGCTGTGTCTGGTATATCCCCACAGGCTCAGAGTCAGGGATATAAAGCAGGAAATATATTTTGCGGCAGCGGGCCTTTGCGGAGTCACACTTTATTTTTTACTGGAAAATATAGCTCTGACCTATACCCTGGCTTCCAATGTGGGAGTTATTATTTCGATTGCACCCTTCTTTACTGCGATCTTTGCGCATTTTTCAGAGGGTGAAGGGTTGAAACTACAATTTTTTGCAGGTTTTGCCGCGGCAATGGCAGGAATTTTCCTGCTGGGTTTTAATGGAAACAACGTCTTGAAATTAAATCCGCTGGGAGATATATTGGCTGTAATAGCCGCAGCCGTATGGGCCGCATATTCCATTTTGACAAAAAAGATAGGCGGCTTCCGTTACAATACCATTCAGACGACCCGGAGAATATTCTTCTATGGACTGGTATTTATGATACCTGCGTTGTTCATATTTGGGTTTAAACCTGACATCAACCGGCTGGCGCAGCCGGTCAACCTGCTCAATATATTGTTTTTGGGCCTTGGGGCGTCGGCACTTTGCTTTGTGACATGGAATTCTGCCGTTGAAATACTGGGGGCGGTAAAAACCAGCGTATATATTTACCTGGTTCCCGTGATAACAGTGGTCACTTCGGTCATGGTGCTGGGAGAAAAAATAACAGGCGCCGCCGCAGTGGGTATTGCGCTTACATTGGCAGGCCTGCTTATATCAGAAAATAGAATTGCCATAAAAACAAAAGGAGATTTAGAAAATGAGTGATTCCAATGTAAAATGCGTTATGATCATAGACCGGGAGCTGCCTGTGGGGATTGCAGCCAATACCTCCGCTATTCTGGGCATAACCCTGGGAAAGCATATCCCGCAGCAGGTGGGGGAAGACGTCACAGATGGCTCAAATAAAACCCACATGGGCATTATAACAATTCCTGTGGCAATGCTGCGGGGAGATAAGGAAATTTTAAAGGAGCTGAGGGAGCGTTTGTATGACGACGAGTTCAGTGATCTGGTGACAGTTGATTTTTCAGATGTGGCCCAGAGCTGCAATGTATACGGCGAATATACGGGGAAGGCGGCGATGGTGCGGGAGCGGGACCATACATATCTGGGAATAGCCATTTACGGGGACAGGAAAAAAGTGAATAGGCTGACAGGTTCCATGCCGCTTTTAAGATGATAATGGGATAAGTCAGAGCTTTTTCCACAAACTCAATCTCCACAGGAAGAAAAGCGAAACCAATTGAGCGCAGCCTATGAACAACAGGAAGTAGTTCAGGTCCCTTTCATATTTAAAAAAGCTCAAAAGAGATATGAGTATGACCGCACTCACTATTCGGCCCGCATTGAGCGATATTTCCTTGTTTATGATATACTCCACCCGCAGGTCTTCTTCGTGCCGCAGGCTTATTATATTGAAGCTCGCCGAGGACATGGGGACTAAAAAGAAGGGGGTGAAGGCCGCATCTAAAATCACATAAAGCAGCAGTGAACCATAGCTTATTTTCAATACCAGCCCCCATACGGCTATAAACAGCAGTATGGCACCCACAAGCATGGAAAGCAGCCTCAGCCGGGGTTTTATAAATTTCTGCTCAATTAAATAGGCTGTTGATGAAATCAGAGAGGCATATAGAGAAAACTGGCCCACCGCCCATTCGCTTCCTGTCGCCTTGAAAACCAGCACCACAATCAGAAAACCTATTATAACATCCCTGAAGCCCCAGGCTGCGATGGCTTTTCTGAGCTTCTTCCAATCCTGGCAGTTGCCGCCGGATACATGCTTGAAGTCCAGGCGCTTTCCGTAATGCTCGGTTTTCAGCAGGAAAGATATGAGAATAAGAATTACGAATAATATTAATGACATAGCAAAAACAATGGTGTATCCCATGGAGTTAATATTTTTATTGATTATATAGGCGGCCGTTATGGGGGCGGCCGCACCGCATATTCCTGAAATGCTGCCGTTAAAGCCGTTGAAGGTATCCCTGTCGCCTGTGGATGTAAAATCAAAACTGAGCACGTGAAAAGCCAGCCAGTAAAATCCGGAAGCTATTCCAAACAGAATGCCCAGGGGAAAAACATAAACGGTCACATTTTTCTCCAATAATAAAATCAATCCGAAAAATATGATGAAGAAAACTATTCCCAGCCTCAACGCCCAGATGCCATTCTTTCTTTTAGAGAGCCATCCGGCGAAAATGAAGGTGACAGGTACAAAAAAGTAGTGCATGAGATTATATTGGGCGATTACCACAAAATTGCCGGACTTCTTCCATAAAAAAATATTCACAAAGACATTTGAAAGCCCCATGGCAAGTGTAAAAACAGCGCTGACAGCCAATAATATTTTAGCCTTCTTTGACATGAGTACCCTCCTGTTATAGTGTTTTTATTTTTAACAGAATTTCTAAAAGCATACCAGTAAAAAGCATTCTTCTTCCGGATTTACTCAGGATTCTTGACGATGCCGGCTTATTATGCTATATTTATCAGTGTTTAAGGCTGCCCTGGGATTTTACACTTCCAGGGTTTTATTTTATAAAAATAACAGAATATTAGTAACAGCCGCAGAAAAATTCACAGGGAATGGTGCCGTAGACCATAAAAAATATACGGTATCCATATGCAAAAATGAGGTGTATTAAATGGCTATAGATAAAATTAAAATAGAGGAGCATATCCGGGGTATCCTGGCAGCAATAGGGGAAGACCCGGACAGGGAAGGGCTGAGAGAAACTCCCGCCAGGGTAGCCCGCATGTATGAGGAGATTTTTGAGGGTTTGAACTATTCCAATGATGAAATCGCCGAAATGTTCAATAAAACCTTTGAGGAGGATCTGATCATACCCGAAAGCAACGGAGAAATGGTTCTGATGAAAGATATTGATATATTCAGCTATTGCGAACATCATATGGCGCTGATGTACAACATGAAAGCCAGCGTTGCCTATATCCCCAACAAAAAAATACTTGGCCTGAGCAAGATTGCCAGGATTGCGGAAATGGCGGGTAAAAGGCTGCAGCTCCAGGAGCGGATAGGTTCGGATATTGCAGAGATCATGCAGAAGGCAACAGGTTCGGAGGACGTCGCGGTGATTATTACCGGCCAGCACGCATGTATTTCGGCCCGTGGAGTCAAAAATACCAATGCCGTTACCACGAGTACCACTTTAAGGGGCAGGTTCGGCACTGACAGCGGCCTTTCGGACAAGCTCATGCTGTTATGCGGGGAGACAAAATAATGGAGTTCGCAAATAAAATATTGAGCCATCCCCAATATATCAGATACCTTGAACTCAATGCCGCGGCAGAGGTTCAACGAAGATTCTGCCATCACGACCTGCAGCATGCTGTGGATGTGGCAAGAGTGGCATACATCGTTTCGCTTGAAAACGGGTATGGCCTGGACAAGGATCTGGTTTATTCCGCGGCGCTGCTTCACGATATTGCAAAGTGGAAGCAGTACAGGGATAAATCGGACCATGCGGAGGAGGGCGCCGCATTGGCGGAGGAAATCCTGAAAGATGTGGGCATGGATGGTAAAAATACGGAACGGATATTGAATGCCATACGGGTCCACCGGACCAAGGGTGAAAAAGCTGAGACCCTGAGCACCGTGCTTTACGCCGGTGACAAGGCGTGCAGGCTGTGCGGCGAATGCGGTATGCTTGATGAATGCAACAGGTTTGCAGACGGCGGGCGTCCGGATTTGAAATATTGAATACTATAAATAGCAGGAAAAGTTTATAAAGTCAATTACGGTCAAAACCTTCGCCTTCAGGCCATAGTAATTGACTAGAATTGTGAAAAGGTGCTGTTCAATGGCAAATAAAATTTTAAAAGTCGGCAAAGACTCATGGGAGCTTGGCAAACAGACTTATATTATGGGAATCCTCAACGTGACTCCCGATTCCTTCTCAGACGGAGGAAGCTTTTTCAGCATGGAGGCCGCTATAGGTCAGGCGGAGCTTATGGCGAAAGATGGAGCCCATATCATAGATGTGGGAGGTGAGTCCACCAGACCGGGATCAAAGCCTGTGACCGGAGAAGAGGAGATTCAAAGGGTGGTTCCGGTCATTGAGGAGCTGTCCCGGAAAATAAGCCTGCCCATATCTGTGGATACATACAGGGCAAAAACCGCTGAGATGGCATTGAAGGCCGGAGCACACATGCTCAATGACATCTGGGGCCTGAAATATGATCCGGATATGGCTGCGGTGGCTGCGGCATTTGAGGTTCCCATATGTATAATGCATAACAGGACGTGCGGAACAGAGTATCGCGATCTCATAGCAGACATGCTGCGTGAACTGGAAGAGAGCATAAAAATTGCCCTGAAAGCGGGAATCAGAGAAGAAAATATCATTATAGACCCCGGCATAGGCTTTGCCAAGACCTGGGAACAAAATTTGCAGGTGATGCGGCGGCTGGATGAATTCAAATGCTTTGGATACCCTGTGCTGTTGGGCGCTTCCAGGAAGTCCTTTATAGGAAAAGTGCTGGGCCTGGAAATCAATGAACGGCTGGAAGGCACTCTTGCCGTCACGGCCCAGGGCATCGCAAAGGGTGCTGATATTGTAAGGATACATGATGTCCTTCAGAATGTGAGGGTCGCAAAAATGATGGACAGTATGACAAGATAGAATGGCAGAACAAAACACAGGAATCACCGCAGCTGCTATTGAGGGTCCGAGTGGAGATGGTTATTAAGAACATAATATTCCAGGATATATTAAAAAGAATGCACATGGAGCCACAAGAGAAGTTTATCGTGATTGGTTAAGGGCAGCAAAAGTTCCCCCAAATGTGAGAAATGAATATTTTGAATAATTTGATGTTTTTGTAACAGGAGGTTGAGATGAATATTAAAGAAATTATAATTTAAGAAAGATAATAATTTTGAGGTTCAAGATCCCTGTGGTTATCCAATACTTAATAATGGACATGTATTACCGGATGATATGAAAGAATTTTATAGTATATGCGATGGGATAGTGTGTTACATTGAATATGGAGGTTTTCCTATTGAAATATTATCTCCAATTGGTGTTAAACAGGCTAATCCTTCATTGCTGGGAGAGGAATATGAGGAAGATATTTTCTCTTCATGGTACCTAATTGCAGATGCAGAAGATGGAAATTACATTTCAATAGATTGCAATCCATCTAGGCTTGGCAGATGTTATGAAAGTTTTGAATATAGTCATGCTGTTGCAGGAAATTGTCCTATTATCGCCTTGTCTTTTACAGAATTATTAAATAATATATTTAATTATAAAGGAGATTATTTTTTCTGGAAGGATAACCTGAGCTTCTCAGTACATGGAGATGCTTATGATTTTAACTAATGCTAATGTTTAAGAAATTGGGGGCATAGTATGTGGGAAGATTTTTTAAAGGTTATTAAGTGTTACGATGATGTATATTGTGTTGATTCAGATACAGGAGAAATATTCTTGCTATAGGCATTAATATATGATATTTTTAATCCTGTTGAATGGCAAATTAATAGAACATACAAAAATAAATAATGTGTTAGAAAGGAGATTTTATTGGACTTCGGTACTTATTATATACTTGTCCAATAAAGATAAATTATGAATAAGCAAAACGAGATAAGCTATGATATGGATTTGGTCATAGATGGAATGGGAATTGTTCTTTATTCAGATGGGGCTGTAAATGATATTGAAGAGGGAGAGAATTATTTTAGCAGAGAGTTTTCTACACCTGAACAAGTTGCGGAGCATATTAAAAGAGGAGATATAATAGGATTCAATACGGGATCCGGCGGAAACTATAATATTAAATTCAGGTCGGGTTATCCAAATGAAGAAATTGAACAAAAATTTCCGATTTGTATAAGATTGGCAATTAATGTTAAGGGCGGAAAGCTATCGGTAATTGATTTATTTTGGCTGATGGAATGGAGCAGTGATTGTCCGGAAGAACAGCAGCTTTCAATAGATGATGGTATTTATCATTTAACTGTAGCTACTGTCAGACCTGAGTCTGGTATATGGGGAGATAATCAGGAAATTTATATGTATCTTAATAAGCTTGATGAGATGCCGGAATTAACCTGGACAGGAGTTCCTCAATTATTTACTGAGTAAATCAATCAATCAGCACAGCATAGAATGGGAGTTTATCAAGATTACATAATATTGCAGATATACCAGTCAACGGAGATTTCAGTATTCCGCCTGAGGGTTTTGGGGAGGCTTTAAATGGACAAGATCATTATAGAAGACCTGGAGGTGTACGCCTATCACGGCGTGGCCGAAGAGGAAAAAAAGCTGGGACAGCTGTTTGTGGTATCGCTTCAGATATCAACGGATATGGACAGGGCCGCAAAAAGTTGCGATCTGGATTTATCTGTGAACTATGCCAAAGTGTGCGATACGGTTCAGGCTGTTTTGCTTTCTGAAAAATATGATTTGATAGAAACGGCGGCCATAAAAATAATTGAAGCTATATTTGACAGATTCCGGAATGCAGAGGAGGTCAGAATACTGCTGAAAAAACCATGGGCTCCAATGGGGCATCATCTGAAGTATGCGGCTGTGGAACTTGAAAGAACAAGGAGCAGTTTTTATGGACAGTAATGACAGCATGGAAATGACCGCATATATAGGTCTCGGATCAAATATGGGAAACAGGGAAGAAAACCTGGACCGGGCCATAGCTCTTCTGGATGGGACCGGTAAAATCCGGGTGACGGCAGTGTCCTCCTATTATAATACCGCTCCGGTGGGTTATTTGCAGCAGGAGGATTTTTTGAATGCGGTTGCGGAAATAAAAACCGGACTGACTGCAAATGAGCTTCTGAAAGTATGCAATTCAATAGAGCTTGAGCTGAAGCGTGAGAGAATAATAAGATGGGGGCCCAGAACAATAGACCTGGATATCCTGCTGTACGGTGATATGATCATAAATGAGGAGAAGCTGACCATTCCCCACCCCAGGATGAATGAAAGAAAATTTGTGTTGGAACCGCTCAGCGAAATCGCTCCCCGGGTATTGCATCCCGTATATAATAAGACTGTGGGGGAGCTGCTGCTGGAATTGCCGGATTAAATTTTAATATTGTGAAAACTTATATTATGAGCTAGTATGTAAATATATAGCAGGTTTGTAAATATTAAATCAAAAGGGGATATTTGAAATGGTCAGAGTCGCAATGCTCAGCAGGTGGCATGTACATGCCGATGAATATGCAAATACATTAAAAGCAATGGATAATGTGGAGATAACCTGTGTCTGGGATGAGATAAAAGAGAGGGGAGCCCGGTGGGCCGCCGAACTTGGAACCGCTTTTGAGCCCAATCTGGATGCCCTGCTGAAAAGAGAGGACGTGGATGCGGTGGCAGTAAGCTCTCCTACCAGCATGCACAGGGAATTGATGGTCGCGGCTGCCTCTGCGGGAAAGCATATTTTTACCGAAAAGGTCATGGCTCCAACCGTGAAGGAATGCGGCGAGATTTCAAACGCTGTGAAAAAAGCCGGTGTAAAGTTTTGTATATCGCTGCCTCACAGGACGTTCCCGGCAAATCTTTTTGCCAAAAAGGTGGCGGAAGAAAAAATAATAGGGGATATAACGTTTTTCAGAGCCAGGGTAGCGCACAACGGGGCACTTGCGAACTGGCTGCCAGACCATTTCTATGATCCTGAGCTTTGCGGCGGCGGAGCCATGATTGACCTGGGAACACACCCCATGTATCTGTCCAGATGGATACTCGGCAAGCCCAGGCGCATAACATCCATGTTTGGCAGTTATACGGGCAGAGCGGTGGAGGATAATGCGGTGTGCATGGTTGAATATGAAAATAATGCCGTTGCCGTTGTGGAGACCGGTTTTGTATCTCCGGAAAGTCCGTCCTCAATGGAACTGTATGGGACAAAGGGCAGTTTGATTATGGGCGGAGTTGAAAATAAAGTAAGGCTCATATCAGAAGATATTCAGACCCCGGTTCACGGATGGATTACTCCGTCACAGCTGCCGGAAGCTTTGCCAAAGGCGCTGGAACAATGGATCGGGGGAATAGAGGACGGCGGTAAAATACATTTTGGACTTGAAGAGGGGACGCAGCTGACGGAATTGATGGAGGCTGCGTATATATCCCACCGGGAGAGGCGCGAGGTAAGGTTTTAAGCAACGAAAACATATCTTTTCTGTGCATGGAAGCTGATTGTAAAAAGTAGCCCTTCGGTCAGTAGCTTTCCCCAAAATAAAGGGATGCCTGCGGCATTGGCAAACAAATCTAGAAGCAGGTAGTTGCATATTAAAATCACCGCGGCCAGGCCGTAATATTTAATAAGGGATTTGGTGCCATTGCGACCGGAGGCCTTAAAAACCAGGCTTTTGTTCAAAATATAATTGCACAGTGAGCTCATTGCCCGTGCTGCTATTACCGAAACAAACAAATTATCTGTGAGCCGGTTGAGCAAAAAAAGCGAGCCGAAGTCAATTATTCCGCAGGAAGCAGATGACAGGCCGAACTTGATTATTGGGAGATATATTTTTACCGAATCCCGGACCGGCCTGAAATGACTGCTTTTATTCCGGTTGTCATATATGGTTCTAATGGGTATTTCATACAAGCCGCAACCTGAAGACTTTGCCTCCAGCAATTGGTTCATTTCATATTCATACCTCCGGCCCTTGACTTTGGTGAGCCAGGGCAGGAGCTTTACCGGAAATCCTCTGAGCCCTGTCTGCGTGTCCCGGATGTTGCTGCCGGAAACAAGGGAAAAAACAAATCTGGTGATGGTATTTCCAATAAGGCTTCTGAAGGGAACGGGGCCGGTAAATTCCCTGCGGCCCAGAATAATTGAGTTCTTATGCAGGATTACATTTTCAGCGGTTTTCCTTATATCCTCCCAGCTGTGCTGGCCGTCGCAATCGGCGCAGACCACCCCGTCTTTTTCACTGCTTTGGAGCAATACATACCTGAAAGCCGTTTTAAGCGCAGCTCCTTTCCCAAGGTTTGTTCCGTGGACAAGGACGGTGCAGCCTTCATTCCGGGCTTCTGCAAAGATGGCTCCGCAGCCTGAAGAGCTTCCGTCGTCCACAATTATGACGGCATAATTGCTGTTTTCCTTTATTTCCCTGACCAGGGCGGACAGCTTTTTATCGGGCTGGTACGCCGGAATAATTATTGTCATGGTGATACCTCTCTTCCTGTTTTATCAGTTGATGTACAGAATATCGCTGACGCCCCGCTCATTGCCTCTGCCCAGCGGATCGTTGACAACTCTCCCCATAAAGTACATTGTGGAGGAGCCCCCTCCGTCAAGATTATAGGCGTCAGTGCAGCCCAGGTCCTCAAAAAGCCGGGCAAATTCGGAAAGCGTCATTCCCTTGCTGTAGCCGGGACTCCTGCCGTCTACCACCACAAAAACATAGTGGTTTGCAGATATGATACCGACGCCTGTTCTGGGATTTGAGCCCTGGATCGAACGGTTGCCAAAATTTGTGTCCACGGTTGTTCTGCCGAAATCGGTTATGGCGGCGGAATCCATGACCAGGGCCGGACCGAAGGAAAAGGTCTGCGTGACGCCCTGGGCCACAAGTTCTTCAGCTGTTACAGCCCTCTCGTCATAAATTTTCATGGAGCCGTTTTTATAAAAGGCCAGGCCGGTTCTGGCGGGAACATCACGGAATACTTTGCCGTTGCGGATCACGATGCCGTCGTCCCGGAAGCCGTAGTAGTCGCCGTTGACGGCAAGTACAGCGTTGTTGTCGCTTGCTGTCTGTGAGGTGTATTCAACAATGTTGTTCCCGAATTCATTTTTTGCAAAGGCCGATTTGAGCCCCGACGAGTCCTTCAGGACCACATCTGCAACATAATAGGTTATGGTGTCTTCTCCGGTGCCCTCCGTTACTTTTTTTACTTTAATGGTTTTGCCGGCGCTTGAATAATTCCAGTCATCTGCGCTGTAATCACTGCCGGCAGCTGAACTTGATTCCATGGCTGAATAGCCTGAAGCCTGGGCGGCGTTTGAATTCTGCACAGTATCGCCGGTTTGAGGTTCTAAAGTTTCCATTGCATTCTCCACCTTCACATGCTCGATAAGGTAGCGGTCCGCCAGCTTGTACAGGGTACATGCGGCAATCAGTATAAATACTGCAATAATAAGTACGGTTTTTTTGAGTTTTATTTTCCGGAATAGAGCCATTCGAAAGCCTCCTGATGTTTTTTGCAGATATTGCCGCCGGAGTTCATCCGCATATTCCCAGTCTAGACCTGCCATGTGTACAGAACATTATGGAAATGTGTATGATATGTGAAAAAACTTATGGGATTTGTGATAAAATTTAAGGACAGATTGAAGCTTAAACGGAAGTTATGCCCATATTTCAGATATGAGGTCCAGATTAATGGAAGTAAAGGATGGATTATTATTACTCAATTAGACTTGTTCGGAAAAGAAATAAAACAAAATACAGGCGGTAAACAGGATAAAACCGTAATTTCCGCTTCAAGAAGGACCGATGTGCCGGCATTTTTTTATGACTGGCTGCAGGGCGTGCTTGCAGAAGGCTCGGTTGAAGTACCCAACCCCATGTTTCCGGACAAAAAATACACTGTGGATATGCGGCCTTCCGGTGTTCATTCACTTGTGCTGTGGAGCAAGGACTTCAGGAATGTGCTGTTAAATCCGGGGCTTTTAGACCGCTATAACCTTTATTTTCAATATACGGTCAACAATTATTCAAAATTTCTTGAACCCAATGTTCCGGCTTACAGAGAAACGCTGAAGACATTGGAAGGCCTGTTGAAAAAATACTCTCCCGAACAATTCAACATAAGATTTGATCCCATCATTATATCTGCAAAAGGCGAAATAAGCCCTACGCCTGGGACGCCGGAAAAAGCAAGACTGGCGGCTTTTGAACGGCTGTGTTGCGATTTGAAGCTTCTAGGCATGGAAAGCTGCCGCGTTACAACCTCATACCTTGCCATGTACGGGCATGTTAAAAATAAAATAGGGAAAAGCGGCCTTGATATAATACATCTGGAGGCTGACAGGCAGATCTTATTTTTTACAGAAATGGCCGGAATTGCAGGGAAACACGGAATTTCACTGTACTCCTGTGCCAGCCCAATACTGGAAGGGGTCAAGGGTATCAATAAAGGGCATTGTATTGACGGCGAGCTGCTTGAAAAGCTCTTCGAGGGCAAGGTCAAAAAAACAAAGGACAGCGGCCAGAGAAAGGCCTGCGGCGGCACCTACAGCAGGGACATAGGCATTTACTCAAAAAGCGCCGGGGGGATGAAATGCCGTCACGGCTGCAAATACTGCTATGTGGCAGATTGATACGGCGCCGGCCGCCGCCATTCCAAAGCTTTCTCCCCTTATAGGACGGACTGGTGTATCTCAAATTCATTCTTGTTGAAACTGAGTATATTTTCATCACGCATGTTGCAAAGCTCCCTTGATAAAGCGCTGCGGTTCACACAGAGGAAATCCGCCAGCTCGTCCCTGGAAAAGGGTATTTTAAATTTATTTTTACCAGACTTCTTCATCTGCATGGAAAAATAGGCAGCCAGCTTTTCCCGGGTGGTTCTCTGGGATAAAATATCCATTCTGTTGTTTAGCAGGATATTCTTCCGGGCGATTAACTGCAGCATGTTTTTTATCAGAGTGGTGTGAAACCCGCAGGCCGAGGTACAGGTGGTGACGATCCTGCTGAACTGGATAAAAAGCACTTCACAGCCTGTGGTGGTCAGCACCGTCACTGGGATCCTGCTGACATTTGCACAGGCAAAGGCTTCTCCGAAAATGTCTCCCTCAACCAGCTCCGACACCAGGGTCCTGTTTCCCATGACATCCTCCTTGACGATCTGTGCCGTGCCCGAAAGGACAATGCCAACGGAAGAGATACTGCTGCCGGCCATAAATATCACATCGTTCTTTGGATATTCCTGAACCTTTGAACCCAGGCACTCCAACAAATTGTCCAGTTGCTTCTCATCTATGTTTTCAAAGATTGCCACTCCTCTGAGTATGTCAAAATATTTTTTCATAAAGCACCGTTAACCTTTCCGGCTCACAAAAATTTAATAAAATTTGTCTCTTTGTTGCAAATGCAACCGATTTTATGCCATTAGTCTAGTACAATCATTACAGAAAGTCAACCAAAACAAAATAACCTTCCGGTAGATGGGAAGTTATTAATATTATTTTTAAATATAAGGAGGCAATTTATTATGTCAAATATGTTTTGTTTTCAATGTGAGCAGACAGCGGGAGGAAAAGGGTGTACCGGTGCTGCCGGAGTCTGTGGAAAGTATGCCGATACGGCGAATTTTCAGGATGAGCTGACAGGGGCGCTGATCGGCCTTGCAAAGGCGGCAGGAAATGCACAGCCGGATGCGCAGACCCACAGGGTGGTTATCGAAGGCCTGTTTACTACTATCACAAATGTGAATTTTGACAATGTTTCCATCCAAAAGCAGATTGCCAATATAGAGAAGGAGAGAGTAAAGTACGCTCCCGGCCTGGCAGCAGGCAATTACGATATGGGTGAAATCTGGAACGGAAATGAAGATATACGTTCGTTGAAGTCATTGATTCTTTTCGGGATCCGCGGTATGGCTGCTTATGCTTATCACGCTCAGGTGCTGGGATACAACAGCGACGAGGTAAATAACTTCTTTTACAAGGCATTAAGAACCATTGGAGAAGATCTGGGCGCAGACCAGCTTCTTGCAGTAGTTATGGAAACCGGAGAAGTAAATCTGAAATGCATGGCGCTGTTGGACCAGGCCAATACGGAAACCTATGGAACTCCGGTTCCCACCTCCGTGCCAATGACAATTGAGAAAGGTCCCTTTATCGTAATTTCAGGCCACGATCTTTACGATTTGTACCTGCTGCTGGAGCAGACCAAGGACAAGGGAATAAACATCTATACACACGGCGAAATGCTTCCTGCCCACGCCTATCCGAAGCTCAAGGCCTATCCGCACCTGAAGGGGAATTTTGGGACTGCATGGCAGAACCAGCAGAAGGAATTTGACAATATTCCTGGCGCCGTCCTCTTTACAACAAACTGCCTGATGCCTGTAAAACCAAGCTATCATCACAGAGTATTCACGACCGAGGTAGTGGCATATCCTGAAATGGTCCACATAGGCGATGAAAAGGACTTCACTCCAGTAATACGCAAAGCGCTGGAATTGGGAGGCTATGCTGAAGATACCAGAATGACCGGCATAAACGGAGGAGACACGCTGACCACTGGCTTTGCAAGAGGTACGGTCCTCTCGGTTGCCGACAAGGTGATCGATGCGGTGAAAGCCGGAGCTATCAAGCACTTTTTCCTGGTGGGAGGCTGTGACGGCGCAAAGGTGGGAAGAAACTATTATACGGAATTCGTACAGAAGACTCCAAAAGATACGGTTATTCTGACGCTGGCATGCGGCAAGTTCCGTTTCAATGATCTGGATATAGGTGAAATAAGCGGTCTGCCGAGAATTATGGATATGGGACAGTGCAATGACGCCTACAGTGCCATACAGGTGGCCGCGGCTCTGGCAAATGCTTTTGAGTGCGATATCAACCAATTGCCGTTATCGCTGGTGCTTTCATGGTATGAACAGAAGGCGGTATGTATTCTGCTTACTCTGCTTTCACTGGGTATAAAGAATATTTACCTTGGGCCCACACTGCCGGCATTTATCTCTCCAAATGTCTTAAATATACTGGTAGAGAAGTTTAACATCAGCCCGGTTTCCACTCCTGAGGCGGACTTGAAAAAAATCCTCGGATAGAGAGCGAAACAGCATGAAGGCCTGGCAATAAATCAAAAACCATAAATACAAATCCATCCATTTAAAAGCAGCTCATGTATTTATACCGGCTTTGAAAACCGTTATAAATATGCGGGCTGCATTTTTTCTGTCTTCAAATATAATTGCCTGAAAGCAGAGATTTCAACCGCAATTGGCTTTATGATTATAATCGGTGTGTAAGGGTATAATTTATTTGATTAAACAATCATTAAAAAAGTCAATTACTATGGGCTGAAAGCCGGCTTAAAAGCAATATTCGCCTGTAAGGCAAAGGCTTTCAACCGTAATTGACTTTGGTAAAGGATGTGTCATATGAACAAATTTATATCGGAGTTTAAAGAATTCATTTCAAAAGGAAATGTAGTAGATATGGCGGTAGGTATCATTGTGGGCACTGCCTTCACAGCTATTGTGAATTCGCTGGTAAACCAGGTGATAATGCCTCCCATAGGATATCTGCTGGGAAGGGTCGACTTTTCCGATCTGAAATACACTATCAGCCGGCCAAAGGGAGAGGTACCGGGAGTGTATATATCCTACGGCGCCTTTATACAGCAGGTCATCAATTTTATAATAATTGCATTCGTCGTTTTCTGCATGGTAAAAATGCTGAATATGCTGCGGAACAGGAGACAGGAGGAGAAAGAGAAGGCTGAGAAAGAGGCTCCCAAACCGGAGCTCCAACTGCTGACGGAAATAAGGGATTTACTGAAGGAGAGCAGGAAATAAATACTTAAACGGTCCTGCCCCTTACGCTGTCGGAGGAAAGCCGGGCCCTTTCCCTGGCTGTCGATTTCCACGGCTGGAATGAAACCAGAGCCGCAAAGGCCAATATAACCGTGACATAAAAAACCAGGCCCTTCCAGCCGGAATAGTTCAGAAATATCCCCCCAAGCCATCCCAGCAGGCTTGAGCCCGTATAATAAAATAACAAATAGAAGGATGAGGCCTGCCCCTTGTTGTCTCTGGAAGCCATGAAGCCTGCCCAGCCGCTGGCAACGGAATGGCCCGCCATAAAGCCCAGGGCCACCAGGGAAACACCCGCTATTTTTACGTAGAGATTTCCGGCCAGAGTCAGCAGAACGCCGGCGGCCAATATGAGAACTGCCAGCAGCAGGATATTCCTGCGGGAATGCTTGTCGGCCAGCTTGCCAAAAAATATGGAGCTCCATATCCCGAACAGGTTGACTGTGAAAAGAAATCCGAAAACTGTCTGGCTCAGGTTGTACGGCGCTTTTGTCAGAGGATAGCCTATATAGTCCAGGATGGTAATATAGGCTCCCATCAGAAGAAAGCCGGTCACATATATTGAAAAAAGTCTTTTGTTAAAAAGGGTGCTTTTTATACCGGATACCCATTGCTCAGAGGAAAATTTGCGCCGGGTAAAGTTTTTTGACTCCGGCAGATAGGCCAGAAACCAGAGGCTGCCCGCCAGGCTCAATACACCCTGGATTAGAAAAGCCGTATGCCAGTTGGTCAGATCTGTCAGGGCTCCTATGATTATTCTGCCGGTAAAACCGCCTATGGCAGTACCGGACACATAATACCCCATGACCCTGCCTATATCGGAAGGTGAGAACTCTTCATTCTGGTATGCCATTGCAATGGATGGAAAGCCTGCAACGGAAATGCCCTCCAGAAATCTCAGGACCAGAAAAGCATTAAAGCTGTGGGTGAAGGAAGACGCAATTGTGAGGCATGAGGTCAGTATAAGGGACCAGGTCATGATTTTTTTCCGGTTGAAGGTTCCCGCAAATACGGATACAAAAAACAGGCTCACGGCCAGGGAGATGGTGGTCAGCGATATGGAAAGGCCGGCCGTATCAGGTGAAATACTATACTGTTTTGCATAAAGGCTTATGAGAGGCTGGGGACTGTACATAATTGCAAAGGTTATGGTGCTTCCCAGCAATATGCCAGATGTAGCCCTCTTGTGCTGCTTGCTGCCGATTTTTATATAGTCCATGTGGATTTCCCCCGTAACTGCCAAGCATGTGTAAATTGGCTTCCAGAATTTTCAGTAGATTTTATTGCAACTAAAAGTATAAAATAATATAATGTAAATGTCCAATGCATAAATAATATTAAATTGATGATCCAAATGTAATGTATAATGCAATAATATATTGCCGGAATTAGTATGATTTTGAAACGGGAGCTTTGGGGAGGCGGAACAGGCCTGCTTTGAAGACGCCTGCGGGGAGGTTGTTATGGAGTGGCAGCAGCTTGAATATTTTTACAAGGTTGCAAATCTGCAGCACATGACGCTGGCGGCGGAGGCTTTGAAGCTCTCGCAGCCGGCCCTGAGCCGTTCCATCTCACGCCTGGAAAATGAACTGGGAGTTCCCCTGTTTGACAGGCAGGGCCGTTCCATTGTTCTGAACAGGTATGGGAAGAGGTTCCTTATTCATGTCAACCGCATTCTTCAGGAATACGAGGACGCCGGACGGGAAATTCAGGATATGATAAATCCGGAAAGCGGAGAGGTATCCCTGGGATTTCTGCATACACTGGGAGCGTCCCACATTCCAGACTTGATAAAAAGCTTCGGAAAGAAATATCCGGATATCAGATTCCAGCTGCATCAAAACAGCACGCATATACTTATAAAGCAGCTGATGGCCGGTGAAATAGACCTCTGCATGTCATCGCCGGCCTATGAAATTTTACAGCTGCAGTGGACCGATCTGTGGAACGAGGAATTGTATATGGTGGTTCCGGCCGGCCATGCTCTTGCGGGTTCAGGTTCAATTGAACTGAAGCAGGTGGCGGATGAGAGGGTAATTTCCTTTAAAAAGGGCTACGGCGTCCGCAAAATAACGGAGTAGCTGTTCAGAGAAGCGGGGATCAAGCCTGAAATTACCTTTGAAGGAGAAGAGGTGCGCACGATTATAGGACTGGTCGCTTCAGGCCTTGGTGTTGCCCTCATTCCGGATACAAAGGGCATAGACCCCAATGAAATATCCATGCTTCATGTCACATGGCCCCGGTGCCGCAGGACAATCGGAATCGCCGGTGTAAATGGCCGCTATATACCCCCTGCGGCAGAAAAGTTCCGGCAGTTTGTGGTGGAGTATTTCGGAGGAAGTACAAAGCAATGATTTGCATTTTATAGCGGCTGCCGCCGTAAGACCGGCGCAGAAAAAAACAGGCCGGATTTTGTCCGGCCTGGGTTTACGCTGTATTGTTCTAATATTCTTTTATACTCCAGTTAACTTGCCGTATGTCAACTGACCATATGTCAGCTGATATGAACTTTTACCCTATAAACTGCTGAGTCCAGTACAGTCTGCCTGCAGAATTCTTGGCAATACCCACGCCGATCTGAGTGTAGGATGCGTTGAGGATATTGGCTCTGTGTCCGGATGAATTCATCCAGCCCTGCATTACCTGTTCAGGGGAAGTCTGTCCCATGGCAATATTCTCTCCGGCTGTTCTGTAGCTAATACCATACTTTTTCATCATATCAAAGGGTGAACCATAAGTTGGTGAATTATGATCAAAGTAATTCAGTTTGGCCATATCCTGCGACTTCAGCGTGGCGGTCTTGTTAAGCGGCGCGCTCATTGTCAGCGGCTTAAGGCCTGCCTTTGCTCTCTCCGCGTTTACCAGATCAACTACTTTTTTCTGAAAAGCGCTGTAATCCCCGTTTGTAGGTGCACTTGTTGATGGCTTGGCAGGTGACGGCGTACTTGGCTTACTTGTAGTAGGCTGCGCGGGAGTCGGTGTTGACGGCTGGGAAGCTGAAGGAGCGGAATATCCGTTTAACAGCGATTCCAGCTTTGCCTTAAGCGCCGAGTAGTCGGCTGTGGATTTAGGGCAATTTGAATTTTTAGATGTTGTCTGCAAATTCTGCAACTTGTTTAAAATATCTGCTTTACTGATATTGGCGACATTTGTCTGCTGATTATTTGAACTTTGTGTTCCATTAACTTTTGGGCAGTTTTTGTTAACGTTTGCAGTACTCAGATTTACAACCTTTTTAGCTGTATCCTTGTCCAATACGGCTGCGGTTGGTTTTGCTTCTGTAGTATCAGTCTTTACGGTTTCTTTTGGCGACTGCACGAGTGTTGAAACTAATGCCGCAGGAGTCTGTTCCTTGTCGGTTCCAACGGCATAGCCGTTAAAGGCAAAAGCCGATGCAAGCAATGCACATGCTGCAACACTTGATACTATAATAGATGTTTTTCTTCTCATGATTACCTCCTAAAGTTTCGAGTAAATTTTTACGATCTTTCTTCATGCCCAATAATCAGCGTTTTGACAACGTTGCATTTGCCAGGGATCCTGATTTTACTCGGGATACCTTTTTTGAATATTCAGCGTAATAATTTATCAGCTACCGGGGTATGTGCATTATGTTAACACCGATTATAGGAGTACACAACCCCCCAATTTATGGTAACCGGGATAAATGAAGGGGTTTAGGGCATGAGATGTATGGAGGTAGGCCTTGCCAGTAAAGGGAAACCCAGAAAAATGGTATACATAAAATTTTCTAAGAATCAGGAAAACAGAATAAAAACAAGAGGGAATTTAACTGCCGGCGATATATGATTTTTAGGTGTTACAGATCACTTGCTTTGACAACGGGGTATTTTTTATAATATAATAAATGAATTAGAAAATATTGTAATAAATGGATAAGTAGTGCTTTGCATTTTGTGAGCCAGAAAGGCTAATGGTACTTATGATTAATTTTAATGATAAATTTTTAAATATACTATATGCTGGAATATTCCTGCTCTCCGCATGCATAATAGGAAGTGGCATATCATCTACCAATATATATAGTGAAAAATACTATGATTTATTAGTTATTCCTAAAATAATAAGTTATATCTTAATTTTTACAGGTGCTTTGGGTTATATAAATATATTTAATTTAATCACTAAAAAAAGAAAGGGCTGACATGCCCTGTTTTAAAGCTAAGGAATTGATGTATAGATGTATAATCGGATTTCTGAACTCCGATTATACATTTGCATTGCTCCGCTTTTCCACTGAAGGCGGGATTCCGTAATATTTCTTGTAGAGCTTGCTGAAATAGTAGGCGTCCTCGTAGCCAACGTTTCTCGCCACCGCCTTTATGGGCATATTGCCGGCGCTCAAAAGCTCCGAGGCCTTTGTAAGGCGGATGCGTATCAAGTGGTTGATGGGGGATTCGCCGGTTTCCTCCTTGAATATCTTTGAAATGTACACAGGACTCAGGTACATATTGTGTGCTATTCTGTACAGGGAAATCTGTTTCATGTAATTCTGGCTCAAATATTGCAAAATGGTGTTTACAATATTGGTCTTCTCAGAGTTTGTAAAATTCAGCCTGGCCTTCTCGGTTTTATCCTTATTGGCTGTCATTCCCCTGTGAAGCAGCGCAGTCAGCTTTATAATACTGCTTTTTATTACAAGATCGCAGTAAGGCTCGTTTTTTTCCTGTTCGGTGAGAGTCTCATTAACGCATTTGACAATATCCGGCAGATATAAGGGCATATTAAAAACAGGAGCGGAGCCGGGCTCAATTAAAGAATTGGACGGCAGGTTCCTTATCTGAAAATTGTTCAGTGCGTAATTGAACTCCTCAACCTGAACGCCTTCGGGAACCAGTTTTTTATGCCTGACTCCGGGATTCATAACAATTATATTGCCCTTTACGATCTCGTAACGCACATCTTCTATTAAATATGTAAAACTGCCGGATAATACAACCTTAATTTCAATAAAGTCATGAGAATGATATGTCACATGACTTTCACTGTTAACCACGTTGTTAAACGCATAGAGTAACGTAGGATTAAAGCATTCTGCCCGCATATCGCGCTCGCACAAAGGTAATCACTCCTATTAATAAATCACATAACATGTATCGGCATTAGCATAAAATCATTTACATCATTGGCAACGATGAATATGTTATTTTTATTTAATCCAATCAGGTCTTAATTAATATAATGCAACTGGTTAATATATTTATTACTATGTTATCATAAACTTATTTCAGTTGCCAGAGAAAAACTGAAAACATAGGATAAAAATATACATCACCAGGTAAAGAATATCCATTTTATAAGTTAATTGACCATTTATAATTAAATAGAAGTAAATGCTTACGGGAAGGATATTCTACACAATGAAAAATATTAAATGGATATGGAGTTACATCAGGAAATATAAGCTTCGAATGTGTATCAATCTTGTACTTGTATTAGTAGCGTCAGCATTAAGTATGGTGGCACCATATGTTTCAGGTATTATTGTCGACAAGGTCATAAAGCAAGGTCTAAAAGAGCAATTGCTGGTACTCAGCGCCATAGTGCTGGGAGCTACGCTTGCAAAATCCATAGTCAGATTCACATATCAGATCAATTTTGAAAAAATATCTCAAGGTTCCTTTATGAAAATAAGAGAAGAAATGTACAGAAAGCTTCAAGCCCTGGATTTCAAATTTTTTGACAATAACAGGACCGGAGATATTATGGCAAAAATGACGGGCGATATGGAAACAGTGCGTCACCTGGTGGCCTGGGTCATATATATGTCTTTTGAAAACGCTGCCATCTTTTTATTCGCGGTAATATTGCTTTTTACAATCAATTGGACATTTACTCTCATGCTTCTTCTGGTGATCCCCTTTCTGGCATGGGCCGCAATTAAGCTGGCCAACGAGGTAAGGCCAACATTTTCGGCTATCAGACAGCAATTTTCCAGGCTGAATTCCGTTGTGCAGGAAAATATCAGCGGAAACAGGGTAATAAAGGCATTTGCCACGGAACGGATAGAAATCGGCAAGTTCGATAAGGAGAACGATGCTTACCGGCAAAGGAATATGGAGTCTTCGGTGGTATGGGCCAAATATTTGCCCATAATAGACTCGCTTGCGGGAACGCTTTCACTCACAATAATAATTATCGGAGGTATCCTGGTAATCAACAGGCAGATAACGCTTGGGGAGCTGGTAACCTTCAATTCCATCATATGGGCGCTGGGAAACCCCATGAAGCAGTCGGGCTGGCTCATTAACGACGTTCAGCGCTTTAACGCCTCCGCCGATAAGATCAGGGAATTTTTAGATACCGAATCCTCAATAAACAATTCGGAAATGCCGAAGGAAAAAGAAATCGCCGGTGTGGTGGAGTTCAGAAATGTGAGCTTTGGCTATGAGGACGGGGAAGTGCTGAACAATGTCAGCCTCAAGGCGAAACCAGGGCAGACGGTGGCTATCATCGGCCCTACGGGTTCCGGCAAGTCAACGCTTGTTAACCTCATATGCAGATTTTACGATTGTACGGAAGGCGAGATACTGATCGACAATGTAAATGTCAGGGAATTTGATCTGAGGACGCTCCGCGCCAAAATTTCCGTTGCCATGCAGGATGTATTCCTGTTTTCAGATACAATAGAAGGCAATATTGCATACGGAGTTCCGGATGCGCCCTATGATTCTGTTAAATGGGCCGCAGGCATAGCGGATGCAGATGATTTTATTTCGTCGATGCCCGAAGGCTATGACACCATCATAGGAGAACGGGGAGTTGGGCTGTCGGGAGGCCAGAGGCAGAGAATAGCGCTGGCGAGGGCAATTTTAAAGGATCCCTCCATATTGATACTGGACGATACCACCTCAAGCGTGGACATGGAGACGGAATTTGAAATCCACAGAACGCTTCGTTCCTTTTACAATAACAAAACTACGTTCATCATTGCCCACAGGATCGCTTCGGTGAAAAATGCCGATCAGATAATCGTCCTCAACAATGGCGCAATAATCGAGCAGGGCACCCACGAAGAACTGCTGAACCTTAAGGGATATTACTATAACGTCTATCAGAGCCAGTTCGGAGACTTTGATGAGACAACGGCAAAGGCGGTGGTATAACATGGCGAGAAACAAATATGATGTAGACGAAGAGTTAGCTACCATATTCAGAATGAAAGACCTCAAAAGGCTTTTAAGCTATCTGAAGCCTTATAAACTGACAATGGCCGCAACGGTTGTCTTAATGCTGGTAGCCAGCGTGGCAAATCTTCTGGGGCCTCTGCTGGTTCAGAACGCCATCGACTACAAGATTCCCAACAATGATATCCGGGGGTTGATAGTGCTTTCGGCAATATTTGCCGTGACTTTGATAATCAATGCCGTGTGCTTCAAATTCAGAGTTTTGCTCATGTCGGATATAGGCAACAAGGTAATAAAGAAAATCAGGGAGGACATTTTTTACAAGCTCCAGGAACTGCCGTTTTCATATTATGACAGCAGGCCCCACGGGAAAATCCTGGTAAGGGTCCTCAACTACGTAAACTCATTAAGTGACTTGCTTTCAAACGGGTTTATCAATTTCATAACGGATATGTTCACGCTTATATGCATTGTGGTATTTATGCTGTTTATAAATGTCAAGCTGACCCTGGTCAGCTTGCTGGGATTGCCGCCGCTGTTCATTGCCATAATGCTGATTAAAAATATACAGAGGAGAAATACCCAGGCTCTCAGTATGAAGCAATCCAACCTGAACGCATACATACACGAAAGCATCTGCGGAGTCAAGGTAACTCAATCCTTTGCACGGGAGCAGCAGAACGAAGGCATATTCCATGAGCTCAGCACCGCCTACAGAAAGGCGTGGATGAAATTTGTAAAATCAAATTTTATACTGTGGCCCATCATAGACAATATATCCACCATAGGAATCGTTATCCTCTACTTTGCGGGGATATTCTGGTTCAAGGGGATTTCCCTGGGCGTGCTCATAGCATTTATAAGCTATATAGGCCGATTCTGGCTGCCTATAAGCAACATGGGAAACTTTTACAATGCCATGATTAACGCAATGGCGTATCTGGAGAGGATATTCGAGACATTGGACGAGAAACCGGCTATCACAAATCTGCCGGGAGCTACGGAAATGCCTTTAATAAAAGGCCGCGTCGAATTTAAAAATGTCAGCTTCAGCTATGATGAGGGAGTTAAGATACTGAATAATATCAACTTCAAATTCGAGCCCGGAAGCACAATAGCGCTGGTAGGGCCTACAGGAGCCGGAAAAAGCACAATAATAAACCTTCTGAGCAGATTTTATGATGTTCAGGCAGGAGAGGTACTGATAGACGGAATAAATATCAAAAACGTCTTCCTGAGTACCATTAGAAGGCAGATGGGCGTCATGCTTCAGGACACTTTCCTCTTCTCGGGCACCGTAATGAGCAATATAAAATATGCAAGGCCGGACGCCACGGATGAAGAGGCCATTATGGCCGCAAAAACCGTATGCGCCCACGATTTCATTATGAATATGCAGGACGGCTATGATACTGAAATCAACGAAAGAGGGACCAGACTGTCCATTGGGGAACGGCAGCTGATATCCTTTGCCAGGGCGTTGCTTGCAGATCCCAGAATACTTATTCTGGACGAGGCCACCTCAAGTATAGACACAAAGACGGAAGCGGCGCTTCAAGCCGGCCTGCAAGGGCTTCTGAAGGGCAGGACATCATTTATAATCGCCCACAGGCTTTCCACCATAAAAAATGCCGACTGTATCATGTACATTGACAACGGTTCTATTGTGGAAAGAGGGACCCACGAGCAATTGCTGGATCAGAGGGGGCATTATTACAAGCTGTACAACTCCCAGTTCAATGTGCTGGAAGCGGGGTAGATTAAGAAATCAGAAATCAGAATTCAGAATAAAAGCTTAAGGGCAGAATGCAGGAGTGAGGATTCAGAAATCAGAATCGGAATCAGCGGTAAGTGCCGGAATCTTGAAATCGGAATGGGGAATTCCGTAGTCAGCAGCTAAAATCCAGATTCCGGTATACTGAAACAGGAATAAGAGTGGCTGAAGCGGGCACGGAAAAATAACTGTTGTGGATCCGGCGTATGGAATTATGGGCAATAGAGTGTTATTATTGTATATATTGGTGTTACATATGCTGATTATACAATAAATTTACGGGAGGACATTACTTTGAGCATTACTGAAAACTATTTTGGAACACTGCCGGATGGGACAAAAATCAATGTTTATACCCTGGCGAATCCAAAAAAAATGTCTGTGGACATTATTAATTTCGGCGGAATAATAGTGTCAATATCAGTGCCTGACAGGAATGGAAAAGTGAGCGATGTGGCATTGGGCTACAGAGATATTGAAAAGTACATTCACAATGACGGATACATAGGGGCCCTCATAGGCAGGCACGGGAACAGGATCGAGGATGCCAGGTTCGAGCTCAACGGAAAGGTTTACGAACTTGCGCAGAATGACGGGAAAAACCATCTTCACGGCGGAAACGTGGGTTTTCACAATGTGGTATGGAAAGCGGAGACAGCAGTTGAAAAAGGCGCGGAAAAACTGGTGCTGACCCGCACAAGCCCGGACGGGGAGGAGAATTATCCCGGAAATCTGGACGTTAAGGTTGAATACTCCCTTTCGGAGGAAAACGAATTAAAAATAGACTATAGTGCGGTTTCGGATAAGGACACCGTTGTAAATCTGACAAACCATGCGTATTTCAATCTGGCGGGACATGGGGCGGGAGACGTATTGGAACACCGGATTTATATAAATGCCGACAGGTTTACGCCTGTTAATAACGAGTGCATTCCCACCGGAGAAATAAGAAGCGTTAAGGGCACGGTGATGGATTTCACAAAAATGAAGGGCATAGGGGAAGGAATAAACAGCGGCGACGAGCAGATTGCCAATGGCCAGGGATATGACCACAACTGGGTACTGAACACTGACGGAAATATCAATGAAGTGGCAGTGGAGCTGTATGAACCTGAAAGCGGGCGCCTCATGCAGGTGTTTACTACAAAGCCAGGCGTACAATTCTATTCGGGAAATTTTCTGACTGAAAAGCTTATCGGAAAGGACAATACCACATATGGCAAGAGAGCAGGCCTGTGCCTGGAAACCCAATATTTCCCCAATGCCATGAAACACAAGCATTTCCCGTCGCCGGTCCTGAAGGCCAATGAGAAGTATCATCATACGACTATATACAAGTTTTCCAGTAAGTAGTGCAGAAGTTTAGAAGTACAGGAGTATGGAATAAAGAAAGGCTGGCTAAGCGCCGGCCTGAATTATTTTTTATTACGGTAATGGCTTATTATGCGCCTGGTATGAAAAAAGGCCGGCGTATAAAGCCGGCCAAATTTACTCATCATCTTTGGTTATATCCACCGTTAAAGCTCTTTTGAGAAGCTTTTTTGGCTTTTCTACAATCTGGGCATCTTGCAGGCTCATTTGTGAATCCTTTTTCCGCATAAAATTGTTGTTCGCCAACGGTAAATGTGAAAGTTGCGCCGCAATCTTTACAGGTGAGAGTTTTGTCTTCCATGGGACTACCTCCAAAAAAATATATTGCTGAGCATATAAAACCTTAAACATCACGGAGCGAAAAAGGATTTTATGAAATAGAATAAGAAATTATAAGCCTAAGCAATTATATTATACTATCCGGGCAGGCAATAATCAAGGAATTTGTTATTTCTGGAAATAATATAAGTCATTTACTGTAGAATATCCGGAGGATTCAAATATCAAAAGTGGAATTTACTTTTTCATTCAAATGGCAACAAATAAATCATAAAACTATTGACAAATGCGCTGTTGTACCGTAAAATATCAGATGTGTCTTACGGGACATAAACTTATGGTGGGTATAGCTCAGTCGGTTAGAGCGCCAGATTGTGGCTCTGGAGGCCGTGGATTCGAATTCCACTATTCACCCCATGAAAAAGGTGTAAGCAGTATGCTTATACCTTTTTTTCGTATATTTCAGACATTCCTGTTTATAGTTCCTTGCCGGTTACAGGGGTTAACGGCAAGGGTCCGGCTCCACTGCTGCGGGCCTTCAATCAATATGACCTGCAATAACCATAAAAATATTGCTGAAAGGTATTGCCTGAGAAAAAATAATATATTATAATGTAATTACATTATAACAAAAATACTTTATGACTTATCTATTGCTGTATCAACAATTATTGTTTAAAGAAAATCAACATTATAATCAATGGCAGGGCAATAAAATTAATTTTATCCCATGCCGGAAATGGAGATAATTATGAAAAGCCTGGTTGTAGATAATAAAGGGCAGCTATCGGTTGTAGAAGTTTCGAAGCCGTCTTTCAACGATTACCAGATGATGGTCAGGGTGCTCAGCTGCGGCGTTTGCAACGGAACGGATACAAAGCTGATACACGGCACCTTTAAAGGATTTGATACATATCCCGCTATTCTCGGGCACGAGGGAGTGGGAGAGGTTGTTGAACTGGGAAGTAAAGTTAAAAACTTTAAACAGGGAGATATTGTCCTCCTGCCTTTTCTGGAGGGTAAGACCGACGGATACTATTCAGGCTGGGGGGCTTATTCGGAATATGCCGTAATAGGCGATTGGAAAGCCATGGCCGAGGATGGCAAAGGCCCGGGAACACCCGGATTTTCGGAAGGCCATTATGCCCAGCAGATAGTTCCCAAGGAGATAAATCCCATAAGCGCCTCTATGATAGTGACCTTCCGTGAAGTGTTGAGCGCCATAAAGCGCTTTGGCATGGAGGCCAACAAGACCCTTGTCATATTCGGGGCGGGACCTGTAGGCCTCTGCTTCACAAGATTTGCCAAGCTCCTTGGCATAGGACCCATAGTTTTATTTGACGTCATTGACGAAAAATTGGACGAAGCAAAAAAAATGGGAGCGGACTATGTGTTTAACAGTACAAAAGTAAATGTAAATGAGGAAGTCCATAAAATATTGCCAGAAGGCGCGGATTTCGTAGTGGATGCGGTCGGTATAAATCAATTGATAAATCAGGCCATGGAGCTTATTAAATACAATGGAAAGATCTGCTGCTACGGCATTTCTCCAAAACTGGGAATGGAGCTTGACTGGAGCAAGGCGCCCTACAACTGGACGCTCCAGTTTGTGCAATGGCCTTCAAAGCTTGAGGAGGCGGAGGCCCACAGGCAAATAATCAACTGGATACAGGCCGGTGTGCTGAACCCCGATGATTTTATATCCGATGTAATGGGATTTGACAGGATTTTGGAAGCCTTTGAGATGGTTGAAAACAGAAAAGCAAAGAAAAAGATCGTAATCAAGTTTTAACTGTAAATATTGATCAAGTTTATAATTTTAAATATTGATCAGGATTATAATTCTGATTGCAATACCGGCTATAACTTTAATAAGTAATCTCTATATTAGATAATTATTGGATAATAAATCGAAAGGTGGAATTTATAAAATGCAGACTCCGAAATTATTTGCCCTGCTCCCGGATTATGTTTGCACTCCCGACGGGATGTCGATAGATAAGGAGGGCAATCTCATACTTGCCTGCCCCAATTATGCGGATACCAAAATGCCGGGATGCATTCTGAAGATAGACGGGAACAAAAACATAACAAAGTGGGTGGATGTGCCTCAAAGAGAGGACACAGGTCTGGCGTGCCCCATGGGCATTGAATTCGGCCCGGACGGGGACCTTTACATCTGTGACAATCAAGGCTGGTCCGGAGCGGAAGAACTGCAGTTCAAGGGCAGAATACTCCGTTTGAAAATTGAAAACGACAGGATAGTTAAAACCACCGTAGTTGCGGACTGCATGGAGCATCCAAACGGCATGAGAATACGGGACGGACATATATACGTCACACAGAGCATGCTGTCAAAGGTAAAGGATCCGTCGGGGCTTCTGGTCAGCTGTGTTTACAAATTCCGCCTGGAGGATGAAAACATCCGGATCACCAATACACTGGAAGATAAGAACATTCTGACCACATTTATCACTTATAATAAGGATTGCCAGTACGGAGTGGACGGCATCGAGTTTGACAGGGAAGGGAACCTGCTCATCGGAAATTTCGGAGACGGAGCTGTTTATAAAATAAAATTCAACGAAGACGGCAGTGTCAAAGAGAATAAAATATGGGCCCAGGACCCTGAAAACCTCCAGACCACCGACGGCATGATAATGGATGACAATGGAAACCTATATATTGCTGACTTCTCGGCAAATGCTGTGGCAAAGGTCCATCCGGACGGAAGAATTGAAAGGATAGCTCAAAGCCCTGATTCGGACGGCTTCAACGGAGAGCTTGACCAGCCCGGGGAACCTGTTATCTGGAAGGGAAAACTGATTTTATCCTGTTTTGACCTGGTAACAGGACCCGACAAGGTAAACACGAAGCACGAACTGCCCGCCACCATGGCCGAGCTTGAACTGTAATCGAACAATTATTTTAGTAAGAGGGGATTGATATTATGAAATATACGGCTTTAGGACGTTCGGGACTTAAGGTTAGCAGACTGTGTCTGGGAACCATGAATTTCGGAGTTGATACCGATGAAAAGGAAGCCTTTAAAATAATG
>JAEWSZ010000118.1 GCA_023397905.1 Bacillota bacterium
TCTTAAAAGGCTCCATTACGGCCGGTATCTTCCTGCTGTTTGCCTTCGTCGGTTCAATGTACCTGACGGAGATCAGACCGTTGCAGGAGCTTGCCAGCAGCTTTGCCCAGGTGCTCACCGGCATCGCCAAGACGGATGAGATTTTAAGCATCCAAACCTTTGAGGGCGGGGGCGATTTCCCGGAGAAGCGCGATATTGAGCTTCGCAATGTGCGTTTTTCCTATGACGGCAAAACCGATGTATTGGGGCATTGCAATCTCCGGATTCGGGACGGAGAGCGCATGGCGCTGGTAGGCCGCTCCGGCGCGGGCAAGAGCACCGTTATTGAATTGGTTTCCCGGTTTTATGATGTGCAAGAGGGTGAAGTACTGATCGGAGGCAAGAACGTCAGGGATATCAATTATGAAACCCTGCTGCAAAATATCGCCATTGTGTTCCAGAAGACTTTCCTGACCCGGGACAGCGTACTGGAAAATATCCGTATGGGCAGTGACGCCAGCCTGGAAGAAGTGCGCGCCGCGGCAAAAGAGGCCCAAATCGATGATTTCATTATGACGCTTCCGAATGGCTACGACACAAAAGTAGGCAGCTTTGGCACTCGTTTCTCCGGCGGTGAGAAGCAGAGGATTGCAATCGCCAGAGCTGTCCTGAAAAACGCGCCCATCCTGATTCTCGATGAAGCGACTTCGGCGGCCGACCCCGAAAATCAGGTGGAGATCGACAGGGCTATTGCGAACCTGTGCAAAGGCAAAACCGTAATCATTGTGGCACACCGCCTGAGCGCCTTAAAAATGTGCGACCGGGTAGCGGTTGTAGAAAACCACACCATTACCTGCGTTGGGACACATGAAGAAGTTCGGGCAAACAATGATTATTACCGGCAGGCCTGGGCCGACTATGAGAAAGCCCGGAACATCACCTATCGTCTGGAAGGGAGTGAGACATATGCAGGATAACCCAATGCGGAAAAACAAAAAATTTTATATGGGCATGACCTTGAATGTAATAGAGGGTCTATTATCCGGCTGCAATTTTTTGCTTATTTACGAGGTAATGAAAACCTTATGGGACGGAAGCGTGGATTTGTCCCGCCTGCTCCGGTTGGCAGCGTTCCTCGGCGTGATCTTTGTGCTGCGGATCGTCATTTACGGCATCGGATACACCGACAGCCAGATCGGCGGCGCCGCCGTGAGCAAACGGATTCGGCTGTTCCTGGGCGATAAGATTAAAAAAATCCCCCTGTCCCGCTTTACTCAGGGCCAGACGGGCGACTATATCAATATCATCACCAGCGATGTAAACGGTTATGAAAAGATTTTGACCCATACGGTGGGCGACCTTGTCAAGAATACCGCCTTTACGCTCCTGATGGTTATTTTTGTGGGAACCTTCTGGCTGCCGGGCGGCGTGATCCTGTTTTGCATCGGACTGCTGCTGATCCCATTTCTCTGGCTGTCTTTTCGCGTTATCAGAAAATACGGTACTGAAAAGAACGCAGTCTGTGCGGAAAATGTCAGCAGCATCGTGGAGTATGTATCCGGCATCCAGACTTTCCGGGCCTATGGCGTCGGCGGAACCAAAAACAAAACGGTTACCTCTGCCATGAAGCAATTCAGCGATATCAGTTTCAGCTATGAGGCCCACGGCATTCCCATCAACGCCGTACAGTGCGTCTGCCTTTGGATGGGCCTGCCTCTGATGATATGGGCGGCCTCCGGTCCGATGCTGTCAGGGGCACTGGACCCAGTTTCCTATCTGTTCATCTGTATGCTGCCCATGATTTTTGCCAAGCTGTCCGATACGATTTCCAGAAACCTCATGAGCCACAGGAATCTGATGATTTCAAAAAACAAGATCACGGCGATTATCGACGAGAAAGAAGAAACCGGCAGCATGGAGCCGCTTGTTACAGACACCCACGATATCACCTTTCAGGACGTGAGCTTTTCTTATGTGGCGGGCGAGCCTGTTCTGCAAGCCGCTTCCTTTTCCATACCGGATCAAAAGCTGACTGCCATTGTGGGTGATTCCGGCTCGGGCAAATCCACCATCCTGAATCTGATTTCCAAGTATTACGAGGCGGACGGAGGTACGATCCTGATCGGTAACAAGCCAATCAATCAGGCTGCGGCGGAGCGTGTGCTGGAGCAGATTTCCATGGTTGACCAGGATGTATTCCTGTTTGATGATAGCATCCGGGACAACATCCGCTATGCCCGCCCCGATGCCACGGATGAGGAAATCGAGGCAGCCTGCCGGGAAGCCAACTGTGACAGCTTCATCCGCAGGATGGAAAAGAGCTATGATACTCCTGCCGGAGAGAATGGCAACCTGCTTTCAGGCGGTGAGCGCCAGCGTCTTTCCATCGCCCGCGCCATACTGAAAAGCAGCCCGATTCTGCTTCTGGATGAGGCCACAGCATCCCTTGATATCGAAAATGAATTGGCGGTCAAGCAGGCCATCGCCAATCTGCTGAAAGAGAAAAAGACGGTAGTGATGATTGCGCATACTCTGTCAATTGTGAAGAATGCGGAGCAGATTTTGGTGGTGTCCGGCGGTCAAATCGCCGAGGCCGGAACGCACGATGAACTCCTTGGGAAAGGCGGCAAGTATGCGGCCATGTGGCAGGCGGAACAGCAGCTTTCTGCCGTGAACTGAAGCGGGTCATCAAGTGTTGTACTGCTTACCTTTTACGTTAGATCATAAATGTATCTAAGGAGGTATCATGAAAAAACGGCAAAAGCATCTTCCCAGATGGGTGATTGTAATTGTTGGACTCGTCCTTATTTTAGGGGGATTACTCTATTATGCGATCTCGCTCGTATTTCCTTCTCAAGCGGTAGAACGAGCTGCTATGATTTCAGGAGACGGCAATACGGTCAGCATCAACGGATTTGACATCCGGTATAGACTTTACAATGCAGAATCGGAAAATACACCCATTATCGTCGTTTCAGGAGGGGGCGGTCTTTCGTCAGATTATTTGGAAGAATCCCTGCGGTTCTTAGAGGAGGAACATCCTGTATTATTCTACGATGCAAGAGGTTGTGGGCGTTCACAAATTAAGGCCGACCTCACCAATTACAGCATACAATCGTTTGCTAAGGAGATTCAGGATTTAAAGGAATATTTCTTTCCATCTCAGAAAGTTATGATTGTTGCCCATTCCTTTGGCGGTATCGTCGCAATGGATTATGCAGCGGATCATTCAGACGATTTGGAAGAACTCATTCTCATATCCTCTGTGGATGCTGACTACAGTCCGTATAGTCCGACCATGATCACTTCGTATTTCAAAACCGGTTTGCCGCCACGAAACCAGAGCGAAGCAAATGAATGGTATATGCAGCATATTGATGTGTTCTTAGGGCCATATTTTCAAAATGAAGCTGCAAGAAAAATACTTGATAGCACTATAGCGTCCTATGCCGTCATAATGCATGTAGGACCAAGCAAACTTGATTTATCAACAAAACTAAAAGATGTGAATGCACCCGTTCTGGTGCTGGTTGGTGGTGAAAAAGAACACCCCCTTACTGGAATTAATACGGCACAGCATCTTGAAGAAATATTCCCTAATGCCAGGTTGTAACAAATCACAAAGAGTGGCCATTTTATATTTGCGGAGGAGCGTGAGACATTTCAAAAAGCTGTAAATGCCTTCCTTCATTAGGTAAAGAGCTACGGTACAAATCGCTTTTTTCTGTCTTTACCTTCGGGACGCAATCCATTTTCAAGCAGTACAGCTGTGATCACAGTCTTTAAAAACGGTGGCATTTTGGGAAATTCCGTATTAAAGAATTTCCTGATCGCAGGATTATCCCGTCTGCTTTTTAGCTTTTTGTATATCTGATTAATCGTAAGCCCCAACGGGTTGCTTTTAGCTGCCAACAGCACTTGTCCGGTAAACTCCGCATATTCTTCCAGAAGTGATTCAAGAAATCTGACCGCTTCCTCATCCTTCATCACAGTATGAGTGTGTCCCGAAATTAAGATTTCTGCCACTTTACTTTTAAATAATTGAATACTTTTGTTTAGTACAGCTTTCACTTTATCTGAGCTTGAATCCGGCCAGCAGTTGAAGAACTCAAAGGTTTCATCTGCAAGAACCAGGGCCTTTATATCCGGCAGAAAGAACACTACCTCATCCGGTGAATGCCCGCGGGCCTCCATAACATATACATGATCATTAAAATTCCACCCTCGCCAGAAGGTTTTACCTATTTCCATATCCACCGGTTCTGTTTTTTCAAGCGGAGTTATTGTCTCAATGGAAGTCTCCAGAGGCAGGAACTTTTTCAGCGTATTTTTGATGAGTATATGTAGGGGCGTATCCTCATTTTTAAGCCTTGTCAGTTTCAGAACACGTATAAGCGTGGCGGGAAATTTGCTTGGGCCACTTAAATAATCATAATATTGCTCAATGTTTTTAAATTTCCTGTAGAAATCTTTTTCAGCGTCAAGCCCGGCAATGCCGGCCCTGGAGATATAGTGCTCCTTTTCATCCGCGGAAATCGTCTGAATAATGCTATTATTTCCGACATGGTCAGGATGGCAATGGCTGTTAAAGAGAATCAGCTTCCGAAAAGGCCTGAGCTGCTCGACTGCAATAATCAATCTTTCTCTGAAAAAAACCGTTGCCCCAGTGTCAATCACATATACAATATCGCCGGCCTTATATACAACGGAATTCGCTATATCCGGCTCCTTCATGATGGAAGAAGGTATTTTGCCTTCAACCATAAATGCGTTTTTTGCAAATTGAATAATTTCTCCATACATAAAATTCACTCCATTCCTTTCTTTAAACACAACCTGGCTTTCCATCTCTATAAAAAGCAGTAATATTAGTACGGTTGTACTAATATTACTGCTTTTTTATTTTCCTGTCAATGATCTCTTATTATGTTGATAAAATTTTATGATTTGGTTATGTACTATTGGTTGTAAATTTAGTACAATTATACTAATCAATGCTTGGGTCACAGAATTTATGATGCCGATTCTAATATTGATTAAGACAGTTGAGGTAAAATAATACAATTAAAGGAGCGGGTTCCATCAATGGGTGACGATTTAAAGGAAAAAATTCTTAACAAGGCGCTGGAGCTATTTAATATATATGGATATGAATCCGTTAAGATGAGAGATATATCAGGAGCATTAAATATCAGTCCCGGAAATCTGACCTATCACTATAAAAAAAAAGACGATATTATTTTCGCAATTGTTCAACAACAGCGCAGAGATCACCAAAACAGAAAATGTACGGAGGATATGACCTTCGAAGAAATCAATGAGCTTTTAAAGGCTAATGTAGAGCATCAAAAAAAATATTTTTTCTATTTTAATAACATTACTGAGCTTCCCAGAAAGTACCCTGAGATCGCAAAAATCCAGATCGAAATTAAAAGGGAATTCTACAATTTATTAAAGGAGATATTCCAAAATTTTGTAAGAAAAGGATTCATGAAGCCCGAAGCTGTTGAAGGGGCATATGACGATTTGGCTTTTGCCATTATATCCATTGTGGTCTTTTGGACACAGGAAACCTTTTTACAAAATGATTTTGTATCAACTCCAAAGAATCTTCTATCCGTTGTGTGGAATATTATCCGCCCCAATTTATCCCATAAAGGAATTCGATTAATACCTTGTTGAAAAAGCAACAGCCGGGCTGAGGCTTAATTTTCCTGCCTGCAATATGAGAAGGCGATAAATAGGGCTTTTTCAGTTAGAAACTGAAATTGATTTTTCTCCGCTTATCCCGGCAACTTGTTCATTTACAGCAATTGAGAAAATATGCGGAGTCATTAAAAATATCGTTGACGTTGCATCTGCTAAAACAATGATGCCATATTCATTGATATAAACGTCACCGGAAGCACTTGTGGTGGGACCTGTGGTTACGGATATGCTGTCGCCGACTTCAACATAATTGTAGATGTTTTTAAGGAGGTCAGTATCACAATTTTGCGGGAATGGATCAGGTGGAGTCAAATAAGTTATGGAATCGTCATAAGCACTATTGCTGAAAAAAAGAATTGCTATTTTATCAATGCTGAAAGCAACCGGCTCATCACCCAGAAGCAGAAGCGGTATACTTCCTGCATCAGGCGCTTTGTAAAGTGAATTAATTGTTCCTGATACTGTGGCAAATCTATTTGAAAAAATGCTGACAGCCGCACCTTGATATATCGTCACTATTTGCTCCAGAACATGGGCAAATTGATCTAAAGCAAAGCAAGAGCTATTATCGGCACTGTTTAATTTAACAATCCGCAGATTGGTTTTGGATACCATCGTACTTGAGAAAAAAACCGTGGCATTTGATGTATTTATTAATGAAACATGAATTGGTGCTTCATTAACGCTTAAAACAGCTATTCCACTCATACTTCCCGCTTTGTCCTGTGAATTGCTGTCAAAATCATGACCTTTGTCGGAAACCAATTTAAAAACAATGCCGGGCGAAGCAGAGGTTGTCTGCGTAGCCAAACACCAGTCGATGACGTATATGCCATTTTCAGAAATGGTAATAACTCCTGTCGCATTATCATAACTTATATTCCCTGACATAGTAATTGTTTCATCGAATATAACATTATTATTATTTAAAACACTGGCGTTATTATTGTTTTGAAGCTGTAATACCGTATCGCTCATCACTGTACCCCTTTATATACGATTTTGATTGGTCTCTATATTAATATATGTTTTTTATCTGAAAGTGTTATATACAATCGCTTTTTTATGACGGTTGCTATCTGGACATTCAAAAAAAGCGTTATAAAACATCCAACCGTTGTTCAAACCGGTGGGACTATTCCGTTCGCTTTAAGTGCTGAAAACCCTGATAAATCTGACTTTACAGGCGGATTAAGGTAAATCAGATGAATATGGATGCGGAGTATTATATATGCTAAAGCTGTTTATAGGGATAAACTAATGAGCGGTTCTGAAAAGTCAAGATATCTTTGTTTAATACTTTTCCGTCTTTTATATCAGTAGCATCATTCAAAACCTTATTATCCGACTGCTCAACGATATATGATAAATAAGGCAGAATACTGTTTGATATTTCCCATGTAGCGCTATTCCAAAGTAAAGTAGGCGTATGATCCACAGCATAATATTTGATATTGCCGATTTTAAAGATAGGATTGGAAAAATCCGTTGGATGTGCAAAACTAAATCCCATGCCCAATGCGCAGCTGATGTCAATTACCAGACATGGTTTAGTGAATTTAGCAATGTCGTCTTCGTTAATATAAATATCCGGATTATTTGGATTCTGTAGAACACCATTGACTATTATATCCGCAGTTGCCAGCTCATCCACAAAAGGTCTTTTATTCCCGTTGAAACCAACCGTTTCGATTATGCCCGTGTCATTTTTTATGATCTGGCTATACTGGATTCCCGGTATTTTGTTTGAAGATAAAAACGTGGGGCGTTGAGTATATACCACTATATCGTTAAAGCCGTGTCCTTGCAATGCATGTATCGCTCCGCGGCTGACAGAGCCTAAACTTATCACAATAGCCTTTCGCTTAGGACCAAAGTTCCCATCAATTCCCGTTAATTGCAAAGCATGCTGCACACCGCAGTATCCGGCCATTTCATTATTTCTGCTGAATAAGTGGATTAAATCACGCTCTCCCTGATGATACATATTTTCCCATGCAATAAGAGTTAATTTTTTATTAATAGCAATCTGAGTAATGATACTCTGCTGTACACTGTGCAACCATCCCCACACAATAGCCCCCTCTTGTATTTCTTCGAAGTCCTCCGCCACAGGTTTCGTGATTAAAATTGTTTTAAAGTCCCTTAATAATTTATCGCGCTGTATTAAGTGATTTCCGGTTAAAGAGTATATTGTTTCATCTTCCATATCAAAATGTTCCCCATACCTTTTTTCAAAATATAAATGTTCTCGTATTTTTATAGGTATTTGACGAATATGCTCCGGATGAATAGGTACCCTTTTCTCATTTTCCTTCTTCGATGTGCCAATTACTGCAATATCCATTTTTAATCCTTTCACTGATATTCTTTTATCTGTCTGGATAGAATTTAACATACCCTTTATTAGCTTGACCAGAAAACCAATTATTAATCTGAATTTTACCCAAATATCAACTAATATTTGCGGCCGGGCGCACTACGATAAAAGAGAGCCAAATTAATAGCCCTCTTTTACTCGCAATACTTAAATGCTCAAGGAATAATCCGCAAAATAATATTTTGGTAAGGGTAAGTTGTTACTGGTTGGTTATCTGTGTGATACCGTCTGCGCCGGAGCTTATATCAACGGAGTAGGAACCGCTGCCTCTGTAGGAAAGGACCTTGATCTTATATATTCCCGCCGTAGCCGGAGTATAACTGATGGTTTCCTGTCTGCTTGTCCCTTCAGAGCTTGCTGCCAGTGTACCGCTTGGATTGTATAAAAATATATCGAAATCCTGTGAAGTTGTCCAGTTAGGCTGTATTAATGTAATAGAAATCGGATACTTTGTGTCTGGTATAGCAATTGTCAATTCATCGTATCTATTTGTGCCCGCGAGAGAATCAGCCTTATACAGGTGGATTGGTTCGGCGGGTTCCGTACCGGTAAAGCCGCCCGCAGCTTTAACTGCCGCATAACTGTCCAATCTGCCAAAACCGTAATCCAAATCCTGTCCTGTCGTTCCCCAGTCCTGCGCTGTTTCCGTTATATAGTTTACCACCTGTGCAGGCGTCAAATCGGGGTTGGCATCGAGAATTAATGCCGCCGTACCTGATGTGAAAGGAGTTGCCATGCTTGTGCCGCTATATGCCACATACTGATTTCTTGAATTGGCCCTTGCTGAAATTATATTGACCCCTGGAGCACTTATATCTGGTTTCAATCTGCCGTCGGCCGTAAGCCCTCTGCTGGAGAAATTCGCCAGAAAAAACCCTTTCTCACCCACATCTCCAAATGCCGCAACCGTCAAAGCCTTCGCCGCCGCCCCGGGAGAACCTATGGTCGCTTTTTGCGGCCCTGAATTTCCTGCCGCAACTACAGGTACAATTCCTGCATTAAAAGCGTTGTTAATTGCGAGAGATGTGGAATCTGTGCCGTCAGAGCTTCCGGATGTCCCGAGACTTAAACTTATAATTCTTATGTTATATGTACTCTTGTTGGCTACAGCCCAATCAATTGCGGCCGTAACATTGCTCATGGTGCCGCTGCCTCTTGAATCAAGAACCTTCAGGCCAATAAGAGCAGCCCCCGGCGCCACTCCTTTATAATTTGCATTGCCATCACCGGCACCTGCAACTATAGCTGAAACATGGGTGCCATGGCCGTTGTCATCATAGGGCGTTGTCCTGTTTCCGACCCAGTCCTTCCACGCAATGACCTTGTTTTCATCCAGGTCCACATGGCTTGCATCGATACCTGTATCAATAACTGCAACTACAATGTCATTCTTTGTATATGTTCCAGGAGTGCCATCACGGTCGCCGTCAATGCCTGGGAAGTCTGCTCTTGCCTTGCTTACCCCAAACCAGTCGGAGGCTGTATCAATTGTAGTATGTACCTCTTCATCATATTCCACCTGTTGGACCAGGTCCGACTTTTCCAGCTTGCTGATCTGACTTTTTGTCAGGTTAAAAGAGGCACCCGGTATAATTTCAAATTTGTGTTTAATATTTGGATTTCCAAGCAGATTTTCTATAGAAGCGAATTCCTCATCCGTGAGCTTTTTATTGAATACGACTGTAACAGGAACTTCATCACTGTCTTTCGCCCCGGCGATTTTTTCCTCCAGGTTTACAAAAAGTTTGCTGTTTGGACTTTTTGTGATCTCATAGGATGACTTTTCAATTTCCACTACCCCTTCAGACGATTTAGCAAATACTAATGATTGTGTCCCTATTAATATAATTGAAAGTGTAAAAACAATAAATGATTTTAAAATTTTACTTTTTTTCATAAAATTATCTCCTCTCGAGTCTTCTGTCAAGTTTTAAAAGTGATTTGATAAATTGTGAAATTAAAATCACGATTTGGATATATTTGGAGATCTAATTTTATTCATAATTTTCACCTACCTTGTTTTTTATTCAACATACCCAGAAGGTAAGTTGTCAGTAATGCAATAATCCAATACATACTTGCATTTCTTGCATCATACATAAAAAATAGGATGGTGTTTTACTGAAGTTTATTAATGATAAATAAACTTATCCAGATCTATCAGATACCGGTTAAAAACTTTACACCGTATTATGTAAAGCATAGCCCGATCCCGGAGTTTTATCTGATAGAGAAAATGAAAGAGCTTGTCTTCATTAATCATTTTAAATAATATAACACTTATACCATATGGATGTCAATGGTAAATATGTATATTTTAACTAATTTCTAAATAAAAAAGTAAATTTCACTTTAAATAAAAGTTGAATCAGGATTTAATCTTACTTAAATTCCATTATCTCCATTTAAAATACATTTAAGGTCATCCGTACCTGTACACTTATTGCATGAAATACACCTGGATTTCCTGACATCTCCGCTTGCCCAGCGGTTTACAAGATCGGGTTCCGCAATAAAAGGACGGCTCATTGCAAAATAACCGATTGATGTAGAGGAAAGTATATCATTGATGGCATCAATATCCCGGAGGCCTCCCGTCAAAATCACAGGCGGCCTATTCTCCCCCGCAATTTTCTCCGCATACTCTCTGAAATAGGAAGAAGTTTTCAGTGAGTACCATGCGCCGCTTACTTCAATGGCGTCTGCTCCGGCCTGTGCCAGCTTTTCACAGGCTGTTAAAAAGCCCTGCAGAGTTATGCCGTCATCCATTCCGTCCGTACAGTTTATTTTCACAAGCACCGGGTACTCGCTGCCGACCATTTCCCTGACAAGCCGGTATGTCTCCAGAAGCATTCTGGCACGGTTTTCATCTGTTCCACCGTATTCGTCTGTACGGCGATTGTAGTGCGGGGTCAAAAACTGACTGAGCAGAAAACCGTGTGCGCCATGGATTTCCACTCCGTCAAAGCCGGCCTGTTTTGCCCGGACAGCAGCCTTTGCAAAAGCAGTCCGGATATCTATTATGTCCTGCTTTTGCATTTCAACAGGTGTCATATGAGTGTTTAAATTTTCAACCGCACTCGGCCCCAGTGTTTTTCCGCCGGATATATCTGTCATGATAAGAGAACCGCAGTGTACCAGCTGAAGAATTATATTGACATTGTAACTATGAACCATATTGGTCAGCTTTCTGTATTCCTGTATAAAGGAATCATCATAAATACCCAGCATTCCATTCCCACATGGATAACCTGCTACATAGGCAAAGCCCGTAATAATTGTACCGGCACCGCCTTTAGCAAGGGCTTCATAAACTTCAAAATCCTTTTCCGTATAATGCCCGTCAATGGCATGTCGTTCTCCTGTTGCAGCCCGGATTAGGCGATTTTTCAATTTTAAATTTCCCATTTGCGTTTGATCAAAGACACTTTTATTCATTCAATGCACTCCTTTATATCTGTTCTTCATTCAAGGTATGCGTATCAACCCACTGAATATACAAATCGCGTTTCTTGAACAGCCACATACCGTTCAGCTTCACAAACACATCCTTATAGCGTATAGCCATCACCATCATTGTCCGTTTTCCATCGACAAGCTTGATGTGATGGGCCAGGTTATAGGTTTCTCCCGTGGCCTGTTGGCCGTCTGGATCCACAGTGAGCAGGCTTTGACCGTTAAAATGGAAGGTCTGCAGGTACTGCTTCAGAGCCTTAAAGCCCTCAATTAAATCATTCCGGTTTTCAATATGTCCAGCCGGCTCTTCCGCCTCCGGGGAAGAAAAGATATTTACAACAGCATCCGCCGTAAATAAATCGGCTTGTTTTTCGGCCTGCCTGGTATCCGCATAGTGGGCATAAAGGGCCAGCAGGTCGTTTATCTCTTGTTTGTCAATAAATTGATTATTCATATTCATTTTTACCTCCTTCATAATCGAATGCTCGTTTATAGATAGCCATATTTATAAATGGAAAACTCCATTTATACTGTGTGTATTAAGCCTTGATAGCATCCCAGCTGATTCGGACGATTTGATCAAATTCCGCCTGATCGAAGGCCTTATTTTCTTTAATATACTTTTTCCCCAACTGCGTTACCGGGAAATAGCAGTAGCTCAATAATAAATCGGAAGCGGCCTGCTTGAGCAAATTTTCACTTTTCCCTTTTTCAACCAGCTCATGATGAGGTTTGAAGAACCACATGGCTTCCTCCGAACATAACCGTCCTATAAATGGAGAATTTGAAAATTGCTCCAGAAACATAAAGTCCTCCTGGTTATTAAGAATAAACTCCATCAGGTTCTTCATAATTAATTCGAATGTTACTTCCATAGGAGAGCCTTTCTTATCGATGCCGTGAAGCATGGCAATGCTCAGCTTCTCCTTTACATTCAAATATAACTTTTTCAGCATGTCCTCCTTGTTCTCAAAATAAACATAAATCGTCGCTTGAGATACATTTGCCCGTTTCGAAATTTTGGACATAGAAATTTCCGCAAATCCAATTTCATTCAAAAGTTGGATGGTCGCACGAAAAATTGCTTCATTTTTGTTTTCATCTCTATTTCTCATACAATCTATAATAAACGATCGTTCAGTTAACGTCAAGCTTTAATTATCACTCCGTTTTTGGTATATGTTACCGCTCATATCAGTCAAAGCCTTCCGCTTCCAAAAAAAGAAATATTATAGTATAATAAGTCAAAACCAATACAAATGCAGGTATATATTATGTTTATTGCTGATTTACATATTCATTCGAAATATTCCAGAGCTACGAGCAAGGAATGCATACCCGAAATTCTCGAACTATGGGCGCGGCGGAAGGGTCTCGATCTGATCGGTACCGGAGATTTCACTCATCCGGCCTGGCGTGCGGAGCTTAAGGAAAAACTTGTCCCTTCGGAAGATGGGCTGTATATGCTGAAAAAGGAGTTCTACCAGGAAGCCGATATGGCAAATGCGGCTTCCCATCCCCGTTTCCTCCTTTCCAGTGAAATAAGCTCCATATACAAAAAGAACGGAAAAGTGCGGAAAGTCCATAATCTGATCCTCCTTCCCAGTCTTGAGGCTGCCGAAGCCTTATCTCTACGTCTTGAGGCCATCGGCAATCTGCATTCCGACGGCAGGCCGATTTTGGGCCTTGACAGCAAGGAGCTTCTGAATATCACCCTTGATGTGTGCCCGGAGGCCATATTCATTCCCGCACATATATGGACTCCCCATTTTTCCCTGTTTGGGGCATATTCAGGGTTTGATGATATTACGGAATGTTTTGAAGATCTGACAGGCTGCATTCACGCGCTTGAAACAGGGCTTTCCTCTGATCCGGCCATGAACTGGCGCCTTTCGGCACTGGACAAGTTCACGCTGGTCTCAAACTCCGATGCCCATTCCCCGGGTAATCTTGCAAGGGAAGCCAACCTTTTTGACACCGCACTTTCCTATCCACATATATCACGGGCCCTTCAGAACCGGGATACCGGGGAATTCCACGGCACAATTGAATTTTTTCCCGAGGAAGGGAAATACCACTACGACGGGCACAGGGTCTGCAAGGTGTGTATGAAGCCTGCGGATACCAAAGCCGCCTCAGGCGTATGCCCCGTGTGCGGCGGCAGGATCACGGTGGGAGTACTCCACCGTGTAGAGGCCCTGGCGGACCGGGACGAAGGCTTTGTCCTGCCCGGGGCAAAGCACTTTGAAAGCCTTGTCCCTCTCCACGAGGTGATTGCGGCTTCCATGGGAATGACCACTTCAAGCATAAAGGTAAAGAAAAATTACGACAGTCTGATACACGACCTGGGGCCGGAGCTTTTCATCCTCCGGAAGGCAGCCCTTGAGGATATTGAACAGAAGGCGGGGGCACTGATTGCCGAGGGCATCCGCAAGCTGCGCTGCGGCAATGTGGAAATCCAGCCCGGCTACGATGGGGAATACGGTAAAATTAAAATCATGGATAAAATAGAAATTGACCGGATTTCCGGTCAACTCTCCCTGCTTACCGGGCAGGAAGACGTAAAGCTATCCACACCCAAAACAGTACCGGCTCCCCAAAAAGCTGCCCGTGAGGCCGCTCCGGCTCCGGATTTAACGGCCGCCACCCTGCAAATCAAAAGCAGGGACCTCGCTGCTGAAGAGTCTGAGCATATGCCCTACGGATTAAACCGTGAGCAGTGGGAAGCAGTTTCCGCCCATGAGCCTGCCATCTCAGTCATCGCCGGTCCCGGAACAGGCAAAACAAAAACGCTTGTCAGCCGCATCGCCTATCTTGTTGAAGAATGCGGCGTAGCCCCTTCCGGGATAACCGCCGTCACCTTTACCAATAAGGCCGCCGGCGAGATGCGCGCCCGGCTGGAAAAGCATTTTAAAAATAAGCGTACCGTAAAGGCCATGAACATAGGTACTTTTCATTCCATATGCCTGCAAATTCTGTCAAAGCGAAACCGTAACACCGGTAATGCTGATATGCCGGTGATTGGCGAAGCGGATGCGCTTTCCATCGTCAAGGATATTTCAGGCAGTCTTGGTTTAAAAAATTCTCCCCGTGATATTTTAAAGGGAATCTCCCTGATAAAAAACGGCGTGCCGCCCACGGATGAAAGCGGTAATGTCCCGCCGCCGGTATATGATTTGTATAATGCACAGCTCAAGCAGTACGGCGTTTTAGATTACGACGACATTCTGCTGAATGTACTTGAACTTTTTGAACACAGGGACACGAATATTATTGAAAATAAAAGCCTTCCTGATTCCTTCTCCCACATCCTGGTAGATGAATTCCAGGATATAAACTCAGTCCAATACAGGCTTGTCAGAGAGTGGAGCAGGAACAGTTCCGGAATTTTTATTATCGGAGATCCCAACCAGTCCATCTATGGCTTCAGAGGCTCGGATTTCCGCTATTTTGAACAGTTTTTCCAGGACTATCCCCATACCCGGAAAGTTAATCTTATCCGGAATTACCGTTCAACACCCGAAATTATTCACTGTGCCAAATCGGTCATTTCAGGTAAAACCGCCGGAGGGCGTGAACTTGCTCTGGAAGCGCGAAGGGAACACGGCTCCAAAGTACGCCTTCTGGAGGCGAAGGATGCATTTTCAGAAGCACTGTTTGTCGCAAAGGAGATCAACCGCATGGTAGGCGGCATTGATATGCTCGACGCCCAGGGCTCCTCTGCCGTGCGCGGGAAAAGATCTGCCGCAGGACATCTGAGAGGCTTTTCCGAAATGGCCGTATTGTACCGTACTAACCGCCAGGCGGATATCCTTGAGCAATGTTTGTTAAAAGAGGGCATCCCCTATGTAGTTGCCGGGCGGGATGATTTCCTTTCCGATCCGGAGGTCCGCAGGACGGTCGCATTTTTTCAATTTTTGCTCAATCCGGAGGATCTCATTTCCTTGCGGTCATGCCTGAAATATGAAAACATTCTCCCTGCTGACCTTGTGCAAAAGTTACTTGAAAGCTATGCCGCAGTTGAAAAGAGCATTTCATCCCTTGACAATCTCCTGAAAAGTTTGGAGCCGCCTTATGCCCCGGACAGTTTTCAGCCATTGCCGGAGCTGTTCCGGAAATATGAATCTCTCGTGCTCAGGGAGAAACCCCGGAAACTGATTGAAGCCTGGATGAGTGACATAAGCCTGCCGGAGTCCAGGTCTATGGAAATGCTTTTAAATACATCAATTATGTATGATAAAATGCCCTCCTTTCTTCGCAACCTCATACTGGGGAATGAAAGCGATCTGGTAAGAAGCGGAGGAAAAATATATTCTCCTGATGCTGTCACGCTCATGACTCTGCATGGATCAAAGGTCCTTGAATTTCCTGTCGTGTTCCTGTGCGGCGTAACGGAAGATACGATACCCTTCAGAAACCGAAGCGGCAATTGTAACCTCCATGAAGAGAGACGGCTTTTTTATGTGGGTGTAACAAGGGCGCAGGATGAGCTCCTCCTGTTGACTCCCGGCTCCCCCTCCTCCTTCCTTGCCGATATTCCGGCGGGAGCCCTTGTGAAAGAGAATGCTTTTTCGCACAAGCAAGCGCCTGCGTTTAAGCAGCTGAGCTTTTTCGATACATAAAACAGGGCTTTCTCCCCATCTGCTTTGCTGTTTTTATCCAGTATCCGCACATTGCCTTCCGGGAATACATTAAAATTCCCGGATATTGGCCCGTTGAAGCTATACCCCAATTTAAATAGAGTTAGAGGTCCTACTTTTCATTATGTGCCGGCTGCGGTATCCGTTCTGATTGCACCACCGCTGATTCTCAGCACGACATCAGCTTCAGTTGCAAGTTCTTTACTGTGAGTGGCGACGATAACGCATTTCCCGTCAATATGGGCACTGCGTTTTAGAATATTGATGATATCCCATGCTGTCGCCTCGTCCAGATTACCGGTAGGCTCATCGGCAAGCAATACCCTTGCCTCGCTTGCTAAAGCCCGCGCAATAGCAACGCGCTGCTGTTGACCGCCGGAAAGTTGCAAAACCCCGCGTTGCTGATCATTTTCGCGTATTCCCACACTTTCCAGTAGTAGTTTAGGGTTGCCTTTACCACCAAGCATGACGTTTTCGAGCGGTGTTAAATAGTCAATAAGATTGTAGCTCTGGAACACAAGGGAAATGTTATGCTTTCTGTGATAGTTTAATCCACGTTTTGAAATATCACTGCCTTTATAGCAAATCTGTCCCCCAATTGGGGAGTCCAGCCCTGCCAGCAGTGAAAGAAGTGTTGTTTTTCCTGAACCACTGGGGCCAAGTATGGCATATACTTTACCAGTCTCAAATACGACACTGATATCTTTCAAAACCAATCTTTTCTTATTGGTTTTGTAAAAATAGGATATATTTTTGGCTTCTAAGACCATATCAATTCCTCCTAACTTAAATCACTTAAAATCTGAACAGGTTTTTTCTTCATTATTGCAATTCCGGCTCCACAAACAGAAGCTATTACCAATAATAGTATCAATCCGCCTGTTATAGATATCATCGTAATGGTGATATCCACTGATATGTCGGAAATAGCGTTAGTTGCTATTTTACCGTTTATAGCCGCTGTTGTATTGACAGCAGGAACTATAGAATTGTCCACTTGCTGATATACCAAATAGGATGCGATTTTGCTCGACAGCAAAGGAGCAATGGCAAGGGCCACACCAAAGGCTACCATCGCCAGTATTAATGCCTCTGCCATGAGTTGACTGAGTATTGCGCTTTTGCTTTCTCCTAAAGCTTGGAGAATTCCAATTTCATGATGGCGGTTTTTAATCCAGAAAATGAAAATGAGCAACATAATCAGAAATCCGGAAACCGCAGCAACAAACAATAAGGTTTTGGACATTTGTTCAATGTCCGTAAAACTTGAAGCTAGCTGATCGCTTATACCACTGCTGTTGATAATGTCGTACCGCGCCCATATTACGTTCAATGCCAGAACCGCGTCCATAATGGTGTCGTAATTGTCCGGATTGTCAATTTGAAAGGTAGCATAGACATATAGTGGATCATCTGTATGACCTTCCGGCTTTTCCGGAAAGCGAAGGTCAGAGAAGATGGTATTTTCGCTGCGATAAGTGTCGCCGCTGTGTAGTGTAGGTATGTTCTGCGTGATGGTGAATATACCTACAATTGTGGCACTGTAGAACTCAGAACTCTCTGGATCAGTACGATTATTAAAGGACATGGTATCACCCAGGGATAATCCGTTTAACTCGGCCAATGCTTCTGAAATCAAAAGCACATCATGATCCTGGGGTGTGACAAAACGCCCCTCTTTCAATGTAATATAGCCATCGGCAACAGCAAAATTCCGTGACATATCCAGATTACCGACTAAATTGACGCCGCCATAATCCTTGCTTTGGTCTCTGTCCTTGTCATAGATACGCTCAAAATTTACCGGCATGACTACCGTAGGCGCAGTTACGACATTATACGATACAACTCCGTTAACAGAAGCAATTTTCAATATATCGTCCATCAATACCGAATCAAATTGATTATTGGGAGCCTGGCTCAATACCGAACCGTCGTTAAAATAGGTGTAGATAGCTTCAGTAGCCAGCCGTTCTCGCATATTGCCGATGTTTTCAGTGATTTGGAATCCTGATCCGACCGCTTCTTTGGATTGGGTCTGTATCTTTATACTTGCTGTCCGGCTTGCCAGTCCTGCAAGGAAAAAGATACAAATTAAAATAATACAAAATAATAGTAAAATACTTTTTAGTGGTTTCCTAAGAATACTGCGAAAACCGCGCTGTATGAAATTCATCTTAATGCTTCCTTTCTATTCCAGCATTGATAATGCTTCTTTTGGTTTCAAACGTACTATTTGAATTGTAGAAATGCCAATCGAGACAGCCAGTACAACCAATCCTGCCAGCAGCAATCCAAGAAAGTCGATCCCTCGTATTCCGTAATCAATATTGGACAAAATGCCTATTTGATTGCTCAAAATCAGTTTTCCCAATACTCCTGTAGTAAAATGGCTTGTCGTTGAGGCAATGGTTGCTGCGATCATGAAAATCAGTGATGATTCTACTGCGCTTTGCAGGAAAAGTGTATATCGCTCCTCGCCTAAAGCAAGCAATACCGCCATCTCTTTCATACGGCCTCTGAGCCACATCCACAGCAAAAGGCTTGTAATAAAAGCCGATGTAATCACTGTGAAAATAAGCATGATGAAAACCAGTCTGATTGTTTGAATCAGAGGGCCTTGCAATGAGGAATAAAGGGAATCGGAAACTGTCACCTCATAGTCCGCTCCGATAATTTGCACGACTTGTTCCAGTGTATTATCCGAAAGATCCGGATTGTACAAGAAGAAACGGCAAGTGACATAGAGATTTGAATCATTAAACAATTCTGCGGCCATGTTATGATCCATATAGATATAGTTTTCAATCCGGCGTATAATCGTGGTCTCGCCTGCTTGGGTGCGCTCGTTATCCGTTGCGCGGAACAATCCCACGATAGCACCTGTTGCTACCCGGCCGTTTTCGCCTTTAAAAGTCATCTTATCTCCGACATCCAGACCGTTTTGTTCTGCCAGAATATAGTCTATGACCAATTCATGATTGCTGCTTTCATTAATTTCCTTCCCCTTTGTGATATAGAACAATTGATTTAGAAACCAGTAGTTTGTTCCAATATCATCACATGCATAGACAGCAACCATAGAATCAAGTTTACTGTCAAGCTCCCGGCCACCTTGAAAATTAGTAAAATCAATAGGATAAGCATGACGTGTATCACTATTTCGTTTTGCGGATACTACATTACCTAATGCTGTGATCTTCTCAACCATATCATCCGTAATCAGCTTATCAGAAGCTGCTGCCTCCACAACGATTTGAACCTGCGTTTCAGACTTCATTGAAGAGACAATTTCATTTGATGCCCGTAAAATAATTAGCGAATTCAAAACCATGGAGCAAATCACATAAAATGTTAAAAACAGTAAAATAGTTTTTTTCCAGTTGCGTCGCAAATAACGAAACGCTCTTTGTGTTGAATTCATACCGGACTCCTTCACTTTAATCTGATTACTGCGATTTTCTTAGCATAGAAAGCGTTTCCCTCATATTTACCCCACCCATTTATAGAAGAATCTATTTTTATTTCATCGGAAGAAGCGTCAGAAAAATCGCCTGCATGGGTAGCAGCATTGATTTCATAAATATAAAATTTTGTGTTTTCATCATAGATGATATTAATATTACTCGGGTCATCTTCATCTGCTTTTGCGGGGGAAATAACTGTCGCACCATCGTCCTCACTAATGTTGGGCGTCGCAGTAACGCCGTCATCCGTCCGACTTACCACAATACCATAAAAATTTGCATCATCCGGTTGTGGCTCTGCATCATCAAAAGGCACATCATTTGTTTTGTCTGATACATTAGTTTTTGGTGCAGCAGATATGGGCTGCCTAGAAGGGATGTTATTGCCGGATTCGCTTTTCCCGCATCCTGCCAAACAAACAATCAACAGGCATATCCCCACTGTTATCGCAATTGTTTTTGATTTCATATAAATCCTCCCTGAGTTGAGATTGTGGTCCAATCATACCGAAAAACTTCTCTAAAAGTCTTCTAAACACGATGGAGAAATCACTTCTGCTTTAGAAGATTTTTAGAAAAGATTATGTTATGCTAAAAGGGGTATGGAGGCGAATATGTGAAAATTTTACTTATTGAAGATGATAAAAATTTGTCTGCAACAATTGCAGAGCAATTGCAAAACGAAGGTTACATCGTTGATTGTTGCATGGATGGGGAAATAGCACTGATGTATGCTTTGAATATAGATTTCAACTATGATGTTGTCTTACTTGACCGTTTGCTTCCGGTGATTGACGGCCTGACCATTTTGAAGGCTATGAGGGAAAAACACATACAAACACCAGTCATTTTTATTACTGCACTGTCAGAATTGGAAGATAGGATTACCGGACTAGACTGCGGAGCGGACGACTATCTGGTGAAACCTTTTTACGTTAGGGAGCTGCTTGCCAGAATTCGTGCACTGACCCGTCGCCCGCCTGAGCTTTCTGAGGATAATTGCCTATCAACATTTGATCTCACACTTGATATAAACGAACGTCGCTTAACCTATCGCAATGTTTCCATTTTGCTTACTCCAAAAGAGTCAGAGTTATTGGCTGCATTCATGTCTCATCCTAGTAAAACATTCAGCCGCGAGCAATTGGTTTGGATGGTTTGGGGTTCCAGTTCTGATATAGAATCCGGTAATGTAGATAACTACATTTATTTTCTGCGGAAGCGGCTAAAAAGCTTAGAGTGCCAGGCTACAATAAAAACAGTCTATGGAGCCGGTTATAGTTTGGAGGCCGACAATGCTTAAACTTCGCAAAAAATTAATGCTGCTGTTTTTGACCTTCATCATGCTGCTTTTTACAGTCATCATGATTTTATTGGCATATAACTCTGTACAGAGGATGCGAGAAGCTGAGAAAACCTATATGCAAAATATTGCATCGAACTTAATTTATCAAAGACAGGGCGGGTACCAGTTTACTGATAAAGATGCGGAATATTATGCCTCTCGGAGTCATATCCGGTTTCGATTGACCAACAAGGACGGAAAGCTGCTATTTTCCAGTGACGAACGATTTATAACCGACAGTGCCACCCTATTATCACGATTGAATGCCAGACAAGAAGATATTCTTGTGGTATCTGTGGGTGACAACGTAACGGTGATGCAGAGTAATATTCTTGCAATCGAAGGCAACAGCGGAGACTCTTATTATGGCATTATAGCCAATATACCTACTGATGGGGGTGGAATGGAAACGCTGACGATTCTATATCAGCACAACTCGGTAAAAACCACGCTTTGGCAGAGCTGCGGATGGTATCCCTTGATCTGGTTAACAGCACTTGCGGCAATATACGGTCTCAGCCGCTTCTTGATCACCGTATCGCTAAAGCCAGTGGAAGCCTCTATCCGCAGCCAGAAGAATTTTATCGCTTCTGCTTCTCATGAGCTGAACTCTCCATTAACGGTTATTCAGACAAATACCGAGGCTATACAAAGCCTGCAGCTAAATGACCGCCGGATAGAACAAAAGCTGGAAATCATAGACAAAGAATGTCAATTGATGTCCAATCTTATTAAGAATATGCTGTCCCTCGCTTCCAGCGATGCAGGGAGCTGGACTATGAATCCCACTGAGATTAATGTGGACTCTTTATTGATTGAAACTTGGGAAGCATTTCAAAGTTCATGCGCTCAAAAAGGTATTATACTGGAACTTGAATTGAGTGACCATGATTATCCAGTGTTTACCGCAGATAAGGATCGTGTTTCACAAGTTCTGGGTATTTTGCTGGATAACGCAATTAACTATTCTGAAAAGGGCTCTGAAATCCAATTGCAGTGTGAAAATGATAAGGGTTGGCTGTTGTTCTCAGTGACCGATCACGCAATCGGTATCAACGACAGCGAAAAAGAGAAGGTGTTTGAACGATTCTACCGTGCAGACCAATCACGGAGTAAAAAAGAGCATTTTGGGTTAGGCTTATGTATTGCAAAAGAAATTGTTCAATTACACCATGGGATTATTACGTTGGAGGATACACCAGGTGGCGGATGTACCTTTAGAGTAAAACTTCCTACAAAGTAATAAATATTAGTCTGGGGGAGATTGGTTTTTCAAGGTAGTCTTATCTTTTATAAAAAGGCCTGGACACATAATATTTATCCTAAGCTATACTTTACCATATAAGTGAAGCTCAGGGGGTATTTACACATTAAAACTATTATCTGATATCCTTATTCGATATCAGCAGCGCAGAACTGATTACCACGAATACGGAGCCTACGTTATGGGTCAGCGCCGCTGTCACGGGATTCAGCGCCCCGGCAGTGGACAGAATCACCGCAGCCGCATTCCAAATCATCGCAGCGGTAATGTTGAAATTGATCCGCTTTATGGACTTTTGCGCCATTCTGAAAAGATAGGGGATCCGCTCGATATTGTCGCTGACAAGCACGGCATCCGCGGCTTCTATGGCGATATCACTGCCGACCCCGCCCATGGCTATTCCTGCGTAGGCGGTTTTCAGGGCAAGAGCATCATTGACGCCATCGCCGATCATACAGATGTTTTTCCCGCTATCGGCGTATTCCCTGATCACATTCATTTTTTCTTCCGGCAGCATATTGGGCTTCACATCATCAATCCCAACCTGCGAAGCAATAAATTTTGCGGTGGCTTCGTTGTCGCCGGTCAGAAGAACAGGATGCACGCCAATGGATTTCAATTCCGTAATCATGGCCTTTGCCGTATCCCGTAAAACATCCGCAAGCGCAATAATACCAGCAAATCTGCCATCCAGGCCGACATAAATGACAGTCGCCCCCTTTTCCAAGTACACATCCGCGGCTTTCTGAGCCGGCCCGGGTATGACTATATTTTGGCTGTTCAGGTAATCGGCTTTTCCGGCAAGAATCTCAATGCCGTCCACCCTCGCGCTGACGCCCAGGCCTGCGGCCAGCACAAAATCCTGTGTTTCCTGCTGCTTGCCGCCATGATTAAGATAGTACCTGAGAATCGCTTTTCCAAGCGGGTGCTCAGAACGCTGCTCGGCTAAAGCGGCCAGCCTGAGCAGTTCATTAGAATCAATATTATACTCAAAGCTCTCAACGCCCACTACTTCGGGCTTGCCGTGTGTCAGCGTGCCGGTTTTGTCAAAGGCCATGTAACCGATTTTTGAGAAACGCTGCAGAGCGTCGCCGGAGCGGACAAGGATGCCGAATCTCGTTGCGTTCCCGATGCCCGCCATGACAGCTGTCGGCGTTGCGAGAATAAACGCGCAGGGGCAGAACACCACCAACACTGTAACGGCGCGGATTACTTCACCCGTTATAAGCCATGCCGCTCCCGCTATACTGAGGGAGACAACCACAAGCCATGTCGCCCAACGGTCCGCCTGCTTTACGATGGGCGCTTTGTTGGCATCGGCTTGCTCGGCAAGCTGAATCATCCTCTGAAGCGAGCTGTCGCCGCCCACCTTGACGGCGCGCATTTCAAAGGTGCCAAACTGGTTAATGGTTCCGCTTGTGACTTCATCGCCGGCAGTTTTATCGACGGGGATGGATTCGCCGGTCATAACCGACTGGTCGACGGATGTTTCACCGGCGACGATTATACCATCCGCCGCAATGGTTTCACCAGCCAGAACGACGAGAATATCCCCGGCTTTCACATCTTTTGCAGAAATGACCTCCTCTTTGCCGTCCCGTTTGACGCGCGCCGTTTTCGGAGCCAGGTTTATGAGCTTCTCAATGCCCTTCCGGGCTTTACGGGCGGTTGCGTCCTCAAGCAATGTTCCAACCGCCATTATCAGTGCGACTTCTCCCGCCGCGAAATACTCGCCGATCAGGATGGAGGCGATTAACGCCATGGAAACCAGCACATCCGCCTTGATGTCATGCTCTTTGATCAGCGCAATAACGGAGCCGGTCACAATAGGGATACCGCAAAGTACAATAGCGGCCCACGCAATATCAAAGGGCAGTGTATTTTTTAAGATGCCGGTCAGGCTCAGAATGAGGGTAACCGCTGAAATGATAACGAAAAGGACATTTCGTTTTTCCTCATTTATAAAACAGTCTTTGATTTTTATCCACATAACGCTGCCTCCTTTAAATGCACACTTGCTTTTTCAATAAAAAAGCGGTACTATTTATATGTTACCGAACTATTTGTTCGATATCATTATACCGTGGAGGCCTTACATGAGACAAGAAACAGTTTCGGTCAATTGTGCGGTATTGAACAACTTTTAGCATTTGTTCATCCGGAGGGATTCTATGGACAGACGGCAGCAAAAAACAAGAGATGCGATCTTTGAGGCATTCAGCACATTGTTATCCTCAAAAAGCTATACCAGGATCACCATACAGGAAATTATTGATGAAGCGAATATCGGGCGCAGTACATTTTATTCCCATTTTGAGACAAAGGATGATTTACTCAAGGAAATGTGCACCGATCTGTTCAGTCACGTTTTTTCCGAGAGCCTCGATACCGAAAGCACCCATGATTTTTCACTGGCAAGCGGCAATCCAGGCTCCATGATAACACACATTCTGTATCACCTCAGAGACAACAAAAAGAACATTACGGGTATCCTCACCTGTGAAAGCGGTGAGCTTTTCCTGCGCTTTTTCAAGCAGTATCTCAACGAATTGATTATTCATCATCTTTTAGCAGGAGTTGAACGGAAAAACACAAGCGCTCCGGAGGATTTTCTTGTGAATCACATTGCCGGCAGCTTTGTGGAAATGGTGCAATGGTGGCTTAAAGACAATATGAAGCAAACTCCGGAGGAATTGGCAGGATACTTTTTGTCAGTAATCATTCCAATTATTTAATCAAGATTTTTTATTCTGTAGTTAACGTTCTTCTTTAACTTTGTCAAAATTTTCCGGGTAAATGAGATTGATAATTACTGGCTAGACTGTTTATCATACCGGCAACTTGCAGCACATCTGGAATTTTGCTTTTCTGTTATGCCATTTTGTGATAATGGCATAACATTTTTCTCTTGCAGCCCTCCTTTAGAATAAGATATTCATTCCCATAATAAAACTTATATTTCTATTTAAACTGCGGAAGCCATTGTTTTTCAGCTTCAAACATTTCCGTTACCATGCCGGATATTTCAGGAAGAGTCATCACTGCCGATGTCAGCGGGTCCATCATAACGGCCTGATATATGGCTTCCTTACAGCCTGTGAGCGCTCCTTCAGCCGCAAGCTCCTGCACATTGATATTCGTCCTGTTTAACGCAGCCAGCTGCGGCGGCAAGTCACCGATAAACGTAGGCTGAATGCCATTTTTGTCAACCAGGCAAGGGACTTCTACAACACAGCCCTCTGGAAGGTTTGTAATATAACCTTTATTTTTTACATTTCCGTTTATTACAGCCGGCTTGCCGGTTTCAATTGCATTTATTATGCCTGCACCGTATTCATTGCTTTTAATAATCTCCACCTTATTGGAATTTACCAGCCCATCCATATCTTCATTTATGGTTTTCGCCAATCTTATGCACCTTTCGAAATATAAACCGTTATCCTCCTTTAACCATGAATCAATATTTTTTATTTTATCAATCCATTCATCCTTTTTTCTGAAATATGGAACATACTCCGACATATGATAGCTGGATTCTGTTACAAAATATCCAAAATACTTCAGGAATTCAAACTTAGTCACATCCTGATTATATACCGCCGGATCGTTATATTTCTCTTTGATCAGCGGATATGCGTCACGGCCGTTCCATTTATATTCCAGATACCATGCCATATGGTTGATACCTGCGCATTTATATGAAATTTCATCAAGTGGTGCCCCAATATAACGGGCTATTTCTTCGGAGGTACCCTGAACACTGTGGCAAAGTCCTACATTTTTGACTCCTCCGGCTTTATTAATCGCCCAGCAATTCAGAGCCATAGGATTGACATAGTTCATAAGCAATGCATCGGGACACAGCTCCTGCATATCCTTGCATATTTCCAGGAAAACCGGTATTGTCCTTAAGCCCCGGAACACTCCTCCAGGCCCCAAGGTATCACCCACGGCTTGCTTTATCCCGTATTTATATGGGATTTCAATGTCAATTTTATAAGCATTCAGCCCCCCTATCTGCACCATCAGTATTACATAGTCCGCACATTTGAGAGCCTTCCACCTGTCTGTAGTCGATTCTATTACCGCCTCAAAGCCTTCCTGCCGTACAACCTTAGCAGCAAGCTTTGATATCATTTCCAATCTTACCGGGTCAATATCCATTAAGGTTATTGTACTCCCGCTCAATCCGGGGTATAGAAGAATATCTACCAGTAGATTTTTTGCAAACACTATGCTCCCCGCACCTATAAATGTTATTTTCGCCATATATATACTTCCTTTTCATATATATAAAATTTTTGTTTGAAATCCGGGTGAAATCATCCTTTTACCGCTGAGCCTACGGTCAATGCCTTCTCAACTTCATCGGCAAACAGCAGATATAATAAGATAGTCGGTATGCTTGCTATTACCAGGGCAGCGCCCATCCCGCCGAAATCGCTCCCAAATTGGCCTTTGAAGCCTATAAGGCCCAGCGGCAAAGTTTTTAAAGCTTCCTTATTGACCATGACCAGAGCTACCGGAAACTCATTCCATATATTTAATGAAATGAAAAGTATCATGGTGGATATGGCAGGCTTCACCAAGGGCAGGATTATTTTAAAAAATGTCGTGTATATATTTGCACCGTCAATAGCTGCCGCTTCCTCAAGGCTGTAGGGGATGGACCTGAAAAAGCCGTAGAATACTATACTGGCAAAGCCCAGCTGAAATGCCACGTATGGAATAATCAGCGTAAAATATGAACCGCTTAAATGTGCATTTTTCATTAGCATTACGGTTGGAATTAAAATAACCTGCACAGGGATAAACATTCCCACCGATATATATATCCTTGCCGCATTTGAAAGCCTCCACTTCATTCTGGCAGTGGCATAAGAAAACATTACTCCGATGATTATGGTCAGTACTGCCGTGCAAACTGTAACAATAATGCTATTTACCAGATACAAAGGTATATTGAAGGTATTCCAGGCTCTGATATAATTATCAACACGCCATATTTTAGGAATTCCTAAAGGATTCGTTGAAAAAATTTCGTCATTATTTTTAAAAGAGTTGAAAAGCATCCATACTAACGGATACAAGGATATAATGGAATATACGGATAAAAGGATATACATTGCTGAATGTACAACTCTATTTTTTATTTTCATTTGACATAAGACCTCCATTTTAATAGGTGATGTTCTCACGGGCAACAAACCGGTTGATTAAAACCGTTGCCAGCAGGCATTCAGCAACAAGAACGGTGGCAGAGGTACATGCATAGCCAAATTCATTTGTCACAAAAGCTGATTTAAACATCATATAGGTAAGTGTATAAGTAAAAGTGCCAGGACCTCCGTTTGTCATTATAAACATATTTGAAAATGCTGTAAGCCCCCCTGTGATTGCAATAATTAAACAGAATTTGAATGATTCGGCCAGCAGGGGTACGGTTATCAGGAAATGCGTTTGTGCAGGAGTCGCTCCGTCAATAAGTGCAGCTTCAAAATAATGCTCCGGTATTGACTTGGCTGCGGTGTACATTAATACCATGATTATCCCAAGGTACTGCCAGCCATTTGTGAACGCAATCGCAAAAATAGATGAATTCTGTCCGTATAGCCATTCCTGGCGGAATCCGCTGCCAAGTATTTCAAACAATTTATTAAGCAAGCCGCGCTCCGGATTGAATATATTTACCCACAGCTGGCATACTACTGAAATTGATAAAACTACAGGTATAAAAAAGGAAGATCTGAAAAACTTTTTAAACCTTAACTTTTTATTTAATAAAATCAATGCGAATGTGGTACCTAAACCAATCTGATAAACAACTAAAACTGCTGCAAAAATCAAACCGTTTTTAACAGCTGTAAGGAACACACTGTCATTAAATAATCTTGCGTAATTATGAAAAAGAATAAACTTTGGAGTGCTGAACCCATCCCAGTCATACAGGCTTTTAGTAAGCGTCTGTATAATCGGATAGCATACGACAACCGTAAAGATAATCAATGCCGGTAGTGTAAATATCAAAACAGCCATCCTGTTTTTTAAAGATTTATTCATTAGCTGCCTCCGTTAATTTCTGTTGATATTATTTTAATTTTCTGTACCATTAGAAGCAAAAAATAAAATGTTATTATAAATTGCGTTTGTCACGGTAAATATTAGGGCTATTATTATTTATTAAATTAATAATAGCCCACGATATTTTTCATTTAGAATTGTTTATCTGGATGCTTTTATGGCTTTATCTGTTTCCTCAATAAATTTTTCCGGAGTATAATCGGCTGAACCAACCATTAATTTTATAATATTTTCTCCCAAAGGTGTTGCTATTTTAGGATTGCTCATACCCCAGAAGAAGCAGGTATAGTTCTTTACATTGGGCACGACTGTGTCTGCGAACTCCTGCTGGAGGGCATTAAACGGAATTTCTGATTTAATGTCTGCTTTAAAAAAGGTATTTGACTCAATACCCTTAACTATTTTTGATTCAGTACTTTTTAATCCAAGTATGACGGCAACTTTCTCGGCAATATCCTTGTCCTTCGTATTTGCGGCAGCCGTTACTCCGTCTGAGGCTCCTCCGCCTACTGCATTGCCCTTGCTGCTCTCTACATCCTTGGCATCTGCCAGTGCTGTAAGAGGAAGTATACCTACTTTATCACCCAGATTATCGCCGATGCTTTTTCCAATATCAGCACATGCCCATGAGCCGTTAAGCAGCATTGCTGCTTTCCCTGTTATAAAGAGTGAATAGGCTTCGTCATACGCTGTGGTAAACGCTGATTTTGCTGCAATACCAGCTTTACTAAGCTCGTAAAATTTCTTTGCTGCCTCCAGATAAGCCGGCTCGGTAATATCACCCTTGCCCGAATCTACTTTTTTCAATCCTTCCGGCTCAGTTCTGGTAACAAGAGCATCCATAAATGAAAACCCTACCCATTGTTCTTTAGAGAAAAAGGATACCGGAGTTATATTCTTTGCCTTGAAAGCCTTTACAGCAGCTAAAAATTCAGCATAGTTAGTGGGAACCTTTATACCGTTTTGGCTGAATAGTTCTTTATTATAATACATTAATATGAAGCTTGAATTGGCTTCAGGTATGGCATAAGTATGTCCATCCCCCTGGTCCAGCAAAGACTTGGCCCCATCCTGCAACTGGTCACGTACACCCATTTCGTCAACGTATTTGTCAAGGGTCAGTATGTTGTTTGATTTACTGAACATACCCACGAGTGTAGGATTCAGCGTCATTATGTCCGGCAATTCACCTGTGGCTGCCATGGTTTTTATTTTTTGGTCAGTGTCCTGTGGGTTTGGTATAATGTCAAACTCAATATTGGGAATTTCCTTTTTAAGTTCTGTAATAGCATAATCGGCTATAACTTTGTCATTATCGGTTGAGTATTGCCTGTACCAGGATAATTTGATATTTTCTGCAGGCGCCTTTGAAGAAGCTGTTGCTGTAGAATCTGCTGATGTTGAAGAGCCTGCCGTATCATTACTGCCGCAGGCAGCCATTGATACGGTTGATAGCAAAGCCAAAGCAATGCATATACCTTTGAAACTCTTTTTCATTATTTTGTAATCCTCCTTTAAATTATAAATATGGTGTGAACAGCGTATGACTAGCTAGTCTGACTTACATTGGTAAGTATAGAATAGTTCAATAAAAAAAAGAAGGCATAAAATGATACACATTTATACATTTCGATACTACGGCCAATTTATTTGAGGATTTACTTTATTTGGTTTTCATATTCGCTTGGCGATACCCCAAAGACATGCTTAAAAAGCCGGCTGAAATAAGAAGGATATTGGTAGCCTACCATTTCTGCAATATCTGAAAGCTTTACGCTCTTTGATACGATTAATTCCTTTGCTTTTTTCATTCTAATACTTAGAATATAATCATTTACCGACATTCCTGCTTCCTTTTGAAATACTTTTCTCAAGTAACCGGAAGTAACAAATACCTCCCGGGAGATTTTTTCAATGCTTAAGTCACGGTCATTATAATGCAGCTTTATATAATCTGATACCGTATTAAATAATTTTCTTGATTTTGTCAGCCTATTTACCGTTGTCTTAGTTAAAACAGCAGTGTACATTTCATAAATAAACTTATGAGTTTCATCTAAGGACCCTTTTTCCACAACTTCGGAATAGGGTTTAAAATCTTTTCCAAAAACCTCCTCAATGTTTTTACCCTTTTCAAAGGTATAAGACATGCAAAGGGAAATCAGTCCTGCCAACATAATACGGATAAAATCCGGAGACGGTTTATTCTCACTTATATAAGCAAACACTTTGTTCAGATTTTCTTCAATACCGGCTCTATCATTTGACCTTAAGCATGCAATAAGATTTTCATTGATTTTATTCGGATATATTTCCAAATTAGAATATCTTGAATCTATTTCCGAATATTCAATTACCTTACTGCAGCCCAATATCATTTTATTTTGAATCGCAACCACAGATTCCTCATATGAATTACGGATCCCCTTAAATCCTGCTCTTTCTTTGCCTACCCCTACGGTAACAGTGAAATCAAAATATTTCCTTATTATACCGCATAAGCTTTTATAGCTGACTAATTTACTTGAGTTATCCGTCTTGCTGCCGGTTTCAACAATTGAAACAATCCTGCCCTGGGGCCCCTTAAATATCAAATGTTTTCCTTCGGTCAGCTCCTCTATAATATTTGTTACGGAATTTTTCCATAGGATAATATCATTTGCATCATTCCATTTTTGATACATATCATCCAGCTCTATTGTAGCCACAAAAAAGTTTGTGGAATCAAATTCAATTCCATAGGAATTAAACTCCCTTAAAATTTCCTCTTCAGGTATGTTGCATTCATCACTTATCAGTAAATTCAGCAGCTTTTCTTTCATATAGTTTTTATTTTGTTCAGTAAAATTTTCTTTATTCTTCCTGGATCTTATAATTATTTTGATCTTATCTAAAATAGTTAACAGCTCTTCCCTGGTAAACGGTTTTAACAGATAATCCACTACACCGATTTGTATCGCCTTTTTGGCATACTCAAATTCATTATAGCCGGTTATAATAATGATAAAAATATCCTGGTATTTCTCTTTCAATTTTTCTGCTAAAGCCAAGCCATCCATATATGGCATATTTATATCAACAAGTGCAATGTCCGGAACAGTGCCGTCCGTTTGTTCCAGTGCTTCCACTCCGTTTCTTGCCTCAATGCAAAGTTCAAACCCATACTTCTTCCAGTCAATTACTTCTTTTAAATATTCTCTGAAATGATATTCATCATCTGCAATCATAACCTTGTACATAATTAATATTGTACCTCCTTTTCAGGGATGGAAATCCTTACCTGCGTCCCTTTTCCCAGCTCACTTGTAACAGCTATGCCATATTCTTCGCCAAAATAAAGCTTTATCCGATTATCTACGCTTCTTAGACCAAATGCTATTTTTTCCTTTTCGTCCTGACTGCTGAATATTTGAAATAATTTCTCCTGACTGATACCTATACCGTCATCGGCTACAGATATAATTATTTTACCATTTTCCTTTAAGCCAGTAACTGTGATTTTCCCCTTGCCTGCCTTTTCCCTGAGCCCATGGTAAATTGAGTTTTCGACCAGCGGCTGCAAAGTCAGTTTGATGATTTCATTATTAAGTATATCCTCTTGAACATTTATCTCAAAATCAAAAATATCCGAATACCTGTTTTTTTGAATATATAAATAATCCTTTACATTTTTTATTTCTTCATTTATCGTAATAATTTCCTTTCCGTTGCTCAATGCCGTCCTGTAAAAATCCGCCAACGCTTTTGTAGTATTCCCGCATTCCGTGTAATTTCCTGAAAAGCATAATACATATATTAAATCAAGCGTATTATATAAAAAATGAGGTTTAATTTGCGCTTGAATAAGGGCAAGTTCATATTCACGCTTTTTCTTTTGTTCTTCCTTTATATTGCTCAATAAGCTTCCAATTTTTTCAATCATTGAATTGAAACCTTCAGCAAGCATTCCCACTTCATCTTTATTTTTTACCTCACACCGCACATTCAGATCCCCGTTTTTTACCGTTCTCATTTTCTCCTTCAAAATAATAATCGGATTTACTATCAGTCCGGATAAAACTCCGCTCCCTATTATGCCAACTATTACACATACAATACCTATTCCCAAAACGAAAAGAGTCAGTCTTTTAGTGTTTTTTGTAAGTTCATTGATGGATATTTCACTAACGAGTGTCCAATCCAATCTTTCCATTTTAGTTGCCGTCAGCAAATATTTTACTCCGTCATTAAATTTTACAATTGTTGAACCGGTCATAGAAGACATATTGCCATATTTTGATATTTCAACTTTAGATAATAAGTTTTCCTTCTGTTCCGAGGAAACAAGCCTTTCGTCATTGTCAATAATAAAATACCGTCTGCTTTCTGTAATGCCTATGTCCTTATATATGGAGAAAATACTGGATTCCTTTATATTTATAACTAATTCTCCTATTTGTTCAGCCGTATTTATATTAACTATCTTTTTGCCAAGAGTTAAAACAGGAGCATCGGAATTCAAAGTCAGAAAATCTCTCTTTTGCATAGGAAACCAGATGTTAGCCCCATTTGAATTATTTATTTTATCTAACATCTGGCTATTTTTAAAATTATCGATGTTTTTTATAAGACTTTTGTTAGAATAATAAATATTGAAATTATTATCAATAAAAGCAATTGAGTCTATTTCAGGAAACTGTAAAATCACATATTGTAGAATTCCGGTTATCTCATTTGCCATAATCAGCGAATTAATGCTGTTATCCTCCGGGCCCTTTTCAATGGCGCCGGCATAGTTATTCAATTCTTTGGTGAGAAATTTGGCACTGCTTTCACAGCTCCTGATCATATAGTCAATCCTGTCAGTTATCAGAACAGACTCGTCTTTTACCGTTTTTTTAGTTTCCTGTAATACCGCCTTGGTATAAATGTAGTTTGAAAGCCAGCCCAATAAAAGGAGAGGAATAATGATAAGCGGAATGTAAATTGAAATTATTTTAGACTTAATTGGTTGATTACTGAGCATTGCTTTTATTTTATTCATGCTTCACGCCTCAATCCCTTCCACATTTTAAACTGCTTAAGCATTGACTTATATTTTATCAGACTTAAGCACTATGCTCAACCAAATCTGAGGAGATGGGATTACCTGGTACGAAGATGAAAAGTGGAAGAAGAAATAGCAATTTCAGATTTCAAATATACAATTACAATAACATATATTTCAATATAAAGCCAAAATGAGATATTCCGGTTTACACTGGAATATCTCATTTTCAGTTGAGAAGTCAGGCAATAAAAGAGGCCGCATATCATTTTCCGTTCAAGGTAACTGCCGGAACCAACTGCCTGCAGCCATCCTTTGCCGAAGCTCCATAGTGAAATTCAGGCGCCAGGTCATAGGCAAACCTATACCCATACAATTCCGGCTTGTAATTTTGAATGGCATTGTACATTTCAGAATGCGCGCCCCCATACCAATTTTCATCTTCATAAGGCGCACCCTGAAACCACAGCATAGTGTGTTCAGGCAGTCCGATGATTTCGCAGCCCTCGGGGACTGATGAATTATAGTCAAGCGGCACCTCTGCCGCACAACAGGCCTTTGATGTTCCTTCGGATACTAAAAATTCCGGCAAAATCACTAAGGAAACTTTATCCAACCGATTTGGCACCTTTTCTAAAATGTCCCAAATATCACACCCTATTTCATCGCAATAGGAAAAATAGTCTGTAGATAAAATCCCGCGTTTTATAATCAGCTTGCAGGCGGGTTTTGTGATGAAAGTAGCCGTAACCGTTCTTGTTTCACTCATAGTATTCATTCCTTCTGAACGCAATAGTAGGTAGTAATAACTCATAGGAGTCGGAGCCGAATAGTTGTCCGGAAAACATCTTTTGCGGTAATTTTGCGGCAAAACACCAAAATGACTGTTGAATGCCTTTGTGAACCCCTCGTGTGATTCAAATCCTGAATCTAAAGCAATTTCCAAAATGCGTTCCTGATTATTGGAATCAATCAGTTTTCCGGTGACCATTGATAACCTTAAATCCCGTATATACTCGAATACCGTTTTATTCAACAATTCTTTGAATATACGCAAAGAATGCCTTTTTGAATATCCGGCTTCGGAGCATATATCATCAATGGTTAATTTATTATTAATATTTTGATGGATGTAATCCTGCATACGTATTACAGCTTTTATCGGTTCTGATTCAGTCATTTCCTACCTCCACTATAAGTATACAGCATCAATATTATATTTTCTCGAACTGCATTGCCATTTATAAAATATAAACAAATCCCATAGTCCGACTTTTTTAGTTCGGCTAAGGCAATGCTTGCGACCACCTTTCTAAAAATGTGCAAACCAATTGACTTTTAATAGTTAATCTTCATTATTTTCCGCCAAGTATATGCTCATTAAAAAGTTTGATGCGGTCGGCAGAACTTATTTCGTATCCAAATTAAGAATCTTGATACTCCCTTTCTTATCCTTGATTACGTTCTTCAGAAAGCTGTCCGTATTATATCCCGCATAATATGCCGCAATTCCATTGCCATTTCTGTAGCTGCCCAGGCCGCCTCCAAAATACTGAATATATGTATTGTTGTACATGTTCGGATAATATTTGGGGTCAATCCGCATATAAAATAAATTACCGGTGCTTACATAAAAAATATTATTTGTAACTTTAAAATTCTCCGATGGATTATCATAGCTCCACATCATAATCCCGGAACCGTTATACGGTTCATTTCTCTGTGTGCTGAATCCACTGCCGGAGTACATAATAAGATTGTCATTAATCAGTACATTTCTCATTGCCGGCTTTGTATATTTATCCAAATGATAATTATAGAATATTTCAATGGAATAGGAACAATATTGGACAACATTTCCTTCATAGGTTATATTATTTGAGGTGATTGTTTCATCCCGGCGCTCATTTCCGCCCTGATTTGACAGACCCGCATCAAACACTTGATAGATATAATTATTTTTTGCGGTGCAGCTGTCAAATTGCCCGTCAAACTCAATGGCATTCCCATATCTCCCAGGAGCACCGCTCTCTTTCAAATATTCCTGGACTGTGCCTCCTATCCAGCCAAATTCACAATTTTCAACGGTTAAATTATTATCTCCGCTAAATAAGGCATGACCTCCGCAATATTTAAAGCATAAATTATTCACAACGGCGTGATCGTCCGGAATCACAAGGTTTTCACGGACCAGCAGTTCTATAGACTTAAAGATCTTCCCGGGATTTCCTTTATCGCACCTCAGATATAGCTTCCCCTTACTTGAAGATTGCTCCATTCCGGTAAGGTCGCCCAAGTAAGGCAAGCCGTCTTTTATTACACTATCTGCGGGTGTAAAAAACGAAAGATCCGTATTTAAATTGTTTTGGGCGGAAAAGGCCTTGCTCTTGTCCTCAGCAGTCACATATCTCCCGTTTATGTAATACGGCACTTCTTTTATACCGTAGGCTTCTCCCCCATTAAATACTAATGTGCCGCAGTCCTCAACATCCCTATAAAAGACCCAGATATTTTTTGTTCCTTTTAATAATGACCATTTCTCCGGCGATGCGGCATCTTCAGGCGAGCCGTAAATACTTGGTTTGTCACCGGTTCCATACGCAGAATAGGTGACACCCTCCTGCAAACGCAGTTGTCCCCGCCATATGTCGCCTCGTTCAAACAAAACCATATCGCCAGGCATAAAGTGATAGGAATTTACTTTATCCAATGTATTCCATGCTGTACGTCCTGTTAATCCGTCTGCCGTGTCATTCCCCTGATTGGATATAAAATATACTCTGCCGGTTGCCTTAATCTCCGTCTTATCTTCTTTTATGTCCTTTATCCTTTTACCGGCAAGCTTCAGTATATCTGCATCCTCATTATACCTGGGTTTTAAATTTCCAACAGAATCATATAACCTAACTATCGCAAGTATCGCATCCATTCTGGTCAAAGGCGAAGTAAAATCAAAGGTCTTGTCTTTCTTTGCCTCCAGCATCAGCTTATTTGACAGTATGGATTCTCTTCTTACGTTGTAATATAATGCGGCAAACAAGTAATTGGGAAATGCTTCCCCATCCGGATTTCCCTCTGCAAAATAAAGATGCACCGGTGTCTCCCAACCCGCAAAAGGATAATCGTATGTGAACTGACGGTCTGCGGTGTCCATTTTGTATTGCGCATCATCCTCATGGGTGTTATACCTGTTTTGGTTCATGATCACGGCAAGCATAAAATCCGCCAGCAAGGCGTCCTCCCGCTTCATCACCTTTTTATTGTTCAAGGCATTTTTTGCAGTTTTCTTCCATTTATCCACTAAGGGAGATTGATACTTTTGCAGCATATTTGATGCTATGGTGCAATATTCTGCAAAGGTTACCGGCTTATTATAGTCTTCCTGGAGACTTGAAGGAACAAAGCCGTTTTTAATTGCACCAATCAGTTCCTGATCATTGACCACGGTGATGGTTAGCTGATACTTTTTCCCTGCCAGGCTGGCCTCTATGGTAGCTTTTCCGGTATTTTTAGCACTCAGAATGCCTGTGCTCTTATTTATATCAGCTATCTTTGTATTTCCGGAGCTCCAGACAGGCTTCTGATTTGTACCCTGCAGCTTCATCGTCATGGTACCACCCACCATAACCGTTCTCACAGAAGCATCAATGTAAATGCTTGTCTTTCCGTATGACTCATTTGGTCCGGCAATGTATATCTGTGCGAAAACAAGAACAAGGCAGACAGCAATTTTAAAGTATTTTCCACATAATTTTCTCATTAATATTTCCTCAAACTTTTATTTAACTTCTCTATATCCACCTTCTCCCATCACCACTTATGCGATTTTACAAGTGGGCGTTCAACAGGAGCATGTCATTTGCACGTATCTTTATGATATCAATAATAAGCAAAATAATAACTTTATTTATCAATGTTATTTAATACATCTACGGTATCACAAAAATGAACGAAGAACAAGCTCCATATTGTTCGTTAAATGGTATTCGCCATATAAGCCGAGTAGTGCGGAAACCACAGATATACCGCATCTACTCGGTGTCTGAGAAGCCCACGCGCATGGTGACTCGTTCCGCGTTACGGGATGTTGGCTGCTTTCGCTTGGTCAATATATTGCTGCACGCGGTATGGAAGGAGGATGCCATCCTTCTCAGCCTGCTGCGCTGCCGCCGTCACCTTGGCGATGTAATCCTCATGCGTCGGGTAGAGCTTTGCGAGACGATTGCGGTCGAACGGGGTCGTCTTTCCAAGCAGGCCACTAAAGATACTCACGTCGTAGGTCGCGGTCGGCACTGTGATCTCGGGCAGGCGAAGGCCGCCATGCACGTTGCCGTACTTGTCGTTGCTGTATGTGAACCGCAGCAGCGAGACCTGCAGTGGCGGGACCCGCGGAGGGACTGCCTCGCCCCGGATCCATTCGTTCACCCGGACATAGGCCGCCTCAAGCGCCGGGTACCAATCTACGTCGTTCGGACGGTTCGAGAGGCTGAATGCCGCCGACACGATGCCGTCACGGCCGACCTTGTTGGCGACGATTGTCATGAGTTCTGACGGGAAATGCGGGGCACCGGCGATTTCCCATGAGCGGAAGACGTTGCTGTCCGGCTGGCGCATCCCAAAGTAAAAGGCCGCCTCGCTTTGCGTGCTCATGGACAAAACCGGCACCTGCAGGTCGTCGCGGACCTTGGACTGCACGTCGCGGCTGCCGCCGCCCTTAACTGCATGCGCGTCGGCCTCCTGGAAGTCGGAAGCGTGGCCTCCGTCCAGGACCGGCATGAGCGCATCAAAGGTTTCCTCTATTGGCTGGACGCCGTTCGCATAGGCGAGGATACGGCTACCGGACTGGGAAGCGCCGTAGGCGATGAGGTGCTCGACCTTAAGTCCGCCCATCGGGTCTGCGCCCTCGCCGGCACGGTCCGGGCCAACCGCACGGGCGGCCTGGGTGAAGACATCGTAGGAGAGGCCCTCGTCAGGGATGTTTAACGTGCCGTAACGCTCTGGATCCCAAGTCTTTAGGCCCTTCGGGTCCTCGGCAAAGCCGGTGATGCTAATCGGCTGGGCGGACACCAGAACGTAAGCAAAGCCGCTCTGGTAGATACCCTCCGGGTCGCCGCCCGAGAAGTCGTAACCTCCGCTCACGTTCGCCCATTCGACGATAACGGTCCCGTTGAACTTAGTCGGATCGGCCGGTCGACGAACGAGGATGCGCGTCGTGTAAGGCGCGGTGCTCCCCGGGTTGAGCGTCCATTTGCCGTCACTTGTGAGCTCGCCGGTCGGGACGTAGTGCTGTGCTATGCCGGAAAGGAAATACTCCTCCTCCACATAGCCGACCTTGCTGATATCGCCGTAGTATGCCGCGAAAGGAGTACCGTGTGAGCCGCCGGTGACAGGGCCGGTCACGGTGAAGCCTTCGCGCGTCGTCGCGCCGTTCGTTGGCCCGCCGGCCATTGGGGCTGGCTTGGCCGGAAGTGGCTTGTCAAGGTTTATGCCCTCCGCCAGCACCGCGTTCTGATTTGCCCGGGCGGCTGCATTCCAGACAGCGAACCCGCCTAAGGCGAGCGCAACCACCCCGGCGATGCTGCAGAGTACTATCAATACGGTACGCAGCGGCCGGCGGCGCCGCTTCTGCTTCGATTCCTCCTGCTTCGCACTCGCAGCCCCTTTCTCCGTCGCTGCATTAACCTGCCGGACAATGCTATCTTCTGATTTCTTCCTACGCATATTTTATCCTCCTGTTTTGACTTCATTTAATATGGAAAGCTGATAATTAATATTGTTCTCCCAGTGCTTTATTTACCAGCGAGACGTATAATAAACTCGCAGTTGACTATCAACACTATTAGTATTATAATTTGTGACGAGTACTATATCAACCAACAACAATCTTGAGAAAGTAGAATAACCAACGATTATAAAAATTCGTTGGTTATCCGTGAGAAAAGTATTATGGATTTACGCGTAAGGAAAACTTTAAGAGAAATACGCTCGGCGATTATGGAGCTTGCAAAAAATAAGCCGCTGGAGCAAATAACGGTAAAGGAACTTTGTGAGCAGGCATTAATCAATAAGGCCACTTTTTATTCGCATTATGACAATATCAATGAGTTAATCGAAGAAATTGAGGATGAGTTTGTCAAAAATCTGACTGGTGAAATAAATTATACTCACCTGTTTTTCGATGACCCAGAACAGTTTATGGCCAAGCTGATTCATACCTTTCGGGAGCTTCCGGATGCAAGGGCTCTGTTTATCAGTAACCGCAGATGGGCTTTGATCGGCATCATTCTGGAATCATTACGCAGATCAATCTATAAGGAGCGCCCGGAACTCAAGTCAATTCCCGGCATTGATATGGCACTTACCTATATGATTTGGGGAATTTCGAGTGTAACCTCGAAGCATAACAAAGAGTCAATTGAAAAGAGAGCGAAGTACGCCGGACGAGCAACTGCCGCTATTTTGCGGGAGTTTTTGAATCCTTGATAATTTATCTGCTTAAGAGGCATCGTTCATAAGTTTCGTGTTAAGCTTCTATCTCAAGGATATGCTTTGCCGCCTCTGCCGCCCACTGATCGAACAGAGGCCACCGATTGTCAGGAAATAAATCAAATTGTGCCTCAACCGCCCAGTAAAGGCGCAGAAACCAAAATATTTTTACAACTGTTGCATCTATGAAATTAAGAGGCTCGATATGCTGTTCAACCAGTAATGAAGCCAAATCCACATCGGGAGGTGCTATAACGGTGCGCTGCCAATCTAAAGATTTCTGCCGTTGCAATAGGATTATGCCCCACACACGTTGGAGGATACAAAAAAGATGCTGCGACCTACAGAATCGGACCTGTACTAATAGTAAATATTGAGTGTTGTCCTATTTCACTGTCAACAGATATTTCCCATCCATGCTTTTCAACAATTGTTTTAACAATTGATAAACCAAGCCCTGCCCCGCCCTCTTTCCGCGAACGTGACTTATTTACACGGTAAAACGGCTCGAAAATCTGTTCCAGCTCTTCTGCCGGAATGCCATTCCCCGTGTCTGATATAATAATCTGTCCGGAATTATTAACTATCTTTGTTTCAATCAGTATTATCCCACAATCTTTATTGTATTTTGCTGCATTTTCCACCAGATTGAAACAAGCTCTATATAGCAAAACCTGATTCCCATAAACCATTTTGAATCCAAATTTTAGTTCTGTTTTAATATTCTTATCCTCAAGTATCGGACGGAGTTCATTTAAAATGGATTCAAACATGCTTTGCAGGTTAATGGAAACAGTCTCAAATTTTTCATTCTCATCATAAAGGCTCAACAGATCATCCACTACTGCCATTAGCCGTCTTACATTCCGTTCAGTAGTTGCAAGCGTTTCTTCATATTCGGAAACCGAGGGTGTTTTGTCAAGATGAAGCACTTGTATTCCCGCATTGATCGTGGCAAGGGGCGTTTTTAATTCATGCGCGACGTTGGCTGAAAAACGTTTTTGCTTTAAAAATGATTTATCAAGACGATCCAGCATAATGTTAAAGGAATAACTCAGTGCCCCTACCTCATCTTTTCTATAATCATCCGGTATTCGCCGCCTCAAGTTGTCCTCATTGATTGTGGAAATTGTCCTGCTCAATTCATGGATCGGGTGAAGTGACCTACCTGCGATAATATAAACCATGACCATTCCTAAGACAGAAACAATGGCTAGTATAATAATGTTTATCGTATCAAACTGCTTTTTTGCTTCAGTCAGCCGAGGAACGTCGCTCGCTGTTAAAGCTTTATCCGGGCTGTTTATGGCAAAATTGGCCTGATTGTTTGATACCTTAGCCTCATTAGCTACACCATCCAGTACCGGATAATTGGCAAGTGTTATGGCTTTAAATTGTGAATGGGCATTATAAGCGGCTCCGAGCGCCAGAATAACGGAACAAACCAGCAAAATAGCTCCGGAAAGAAGTGTGATACGCATTCGCAAAGATATTCTGTTTAATATTTTCATTATTCTACCTCCTGAATTTTATAGCCCATACCTCGGACATTTTGTATTAAATCATGATTGCAGTTGGCATCAGTCAGCTTCTTTTTCAGTGAATGGATATGATATTTTATGGTATCGGGAAACAAATCGGCTTCACTGTCCCAAACGTGATTTAACAATTGTTCCGCACTTACCACCTGCCCTTTATGGAGCATCATGTATTCTAAAATGGCATATTCTTTTTTGGTTAAAGGCAGTTGAAACTGCTGGTATGTAACTACCTTTGTTGCCATATTCAAATTGATCCCACCGCAGAAAAGCTCATTCTCCTGCTGTATATATGCAATACGTGCCAGGGTACGTATCCTTGCTTCCAATTCCAAAAAGTCAAAGGGTTTTGTTAAATAATCATTTGCTCCCATATCCAATCCTTTTACCCGGTCATCTACTTCACTTCTGGCAGAAAGAATCAATATTTTTATCCCGTTATCCTTTTGCCTAATTTTTTTTAATACTTCCAAACCATCTATTTTAGGTAGGTTCAGATCAAGAATAATAACATCATATTCATTTATGTTGTAGTAAACCACTGCCTCTTCTCCATCATATGCAGCATCGACAGCGTAGCTACGCTTACGAAGCCCCCGACTAATGATGTCTGATAATTCTTGTTCATCTTCAACTAACAGTATTTTCATAAAATTCCTTTTAAGCAGTCAGGGTGATCATTTTAAATGATCACCCTCCTTCTCCTTCTATTTATTTCCTTGGTGCTGTTGTCTTATTCTGTCCATCTAATACTTTTGAATTAATTTCGCCGGCTATTTTTATATCGGAAGGATCAACCATTTTTACATCTATCTTGGTTATGTCCACACCATCCACCGGTGTATTAGTTAATTGCGCTGATCCTTTGGGTGCTGTCTTAGCGTTCTTCATACCCTCCAATACCTTTGGATCAATCTTACCAGCTACTTTTATGTCGGAAGGATCAACCATTTTTGCATCTATTTTTGTTACGTCTACACCATCCACTGGAGTAAGAGTTAATTGAGCTGATGGATCAACCTTACCAGCTACTTTTATGTCGTAAGGATCAACCATTTTTGCATCTATCTTGGTTACGTCCACACCATCCACCGGTGCAAGAGTTAATTGCGCTGATCCTTTGGGTGCCGTCTTAGCGTTCTTCATACCCTCCAATACCTTCGGATCAATCTTACCGGCTACTTTTATACCGGAAGGATCACCCATTTTTGCCTCTATCTTGGTTACGTCCACATTATCCACCGGTGTAAGAGTTAATTGCGATGATGCTGCAAATGCAGTAGCACCTCCCAATATCATTACTGCTGCCGCAGCAAGACTAATAACAGTTTTTTTGTTTTTTGTAAATAACATGCTTAAATACTCCTTTCAAATGTTGTTTTATTTTCCAGTGTTGCAACCTGTGATTAGAGTATATCAATTCAATGGTTGAGAAATAGTTAGGTTTTTAATTATAAAGTTTTAGCTTGCATTATTTTTCCTTGAAGAGTTCGTGAAAATGTTCCTTGTTTATAGGTTCATTCCACCGGATACTAAAACCGTTTTTTTGCTCATAGTTTACTCTCTCCTTAAAAATTCATTCATACCTGCTGAAGAGACGAAAAAACGCACTCTCCAACCAGATAGGTTAGACAGTGCGTTGGCTTACGTGAACGTTTACACGATTATTATATATTATTTTATGTTATAAATCAATCAACTAAGTTCGAATAGATAATGCGCCCCTAGATATTTCTCCTTTTTTCACGTATAAACTAAAAAAAACACCGGATTAGAAATTCCACTTCAAACCCAATGCTATTTTTTGTTTTTGAAATGCTGAAAGGGCTGATAAAATCAGACTTTTCATACGAATTGCGAAAAGTCAGGTAATAAAAGATACATACAAGCGATCTCCCATTAATGGACATCGTTCATAAGTTTCGTGTTAAGCTTCTATCTCAAGAATATGCTTTGCCGCCTCAGATGCCCACTGATCAAACAGGGGCCACCGATTATCAGGAAATAAATCAAATTGTGCCTCAACCGCCCAGTAAAGGCGCAGAAACCAAAATATTTTTACAACCGTTGAATCCATGAAATTAAGAGGCTCGATGTGCTGTCCAATCAGTAATGAAGCCAAATCCACATCGGGAGGTGCTATAACGGTGCGCTGCCAATCTATTATGCGATAACCGTTCTCTGTAACAAACACCTGGTCTGCTTTTAAATCACCATGTATAATGCGGGAATTGGAAAAGACAGACTCAAAAGTTTCCGCGGACTTGGCCCACAGCATTAACCGTTTTATAATATCGTGGTCAATCAACCGGAATCGTCTGTTTCTGGCAAGTTCGATAAGTCTAGTTAACATGGTATTACTGGCATATAGCCATGTCTCAATTGAACCAATATCCAGATAAACTGGCAGGTTACCACTTATCTCACCGATCTGCGATATTATTTTCCTGCCATGTTCAATCAAATCTGCTTCGCTATGTTCCACCTCACATAGTAACGGAGCATCAATCCATTCGATTGTCATTACATCACAGTTGCCTAACTTTCCAAGTATGCGATGACCGGGTAGTAAATCGGATTTGGCGTTCTTGTAGAAATCTGGCTCAACCGTTGGCGGAAGCTGAGATTTATAGATCAGCTTTCTTCCGTTATCAAGAAGTAATAGCTGTACACATGACAACGGCCATTGGTGAATCGTTTCCCGTTTCACTATATGAGCCCCGAGGATTTCTGAAAGATCGTCATCTGAATGCATCAGTAAAAGTGAAGAAATAGGATATGACACCTCCTCAACCAGTTCGTCAAATATAAATAGTATATACTCGTTTATTATATCAATAGAGAAAAAGAAGGCAAAGGGATTTAACTTAACTTTTTTCAGATTATCTCCTTTTGTGTCCAGAGAACTTTTGTCCGTTGATGTCTATAATCTAATATCGAAGTGAGCGCTTTTTCATTTGACTCTGCAGAATATATTGTGGCTGTTATAATATAACTTATTTAACCGCTTATAGCACTATTTCACGCCTCATTATTAACTCAAGAAACTCAATGAAAGAATCAGACACTTTTTTTGCTTCCTCAAATTCAGGTTCACATCCATATACGACAGCACCATACGGGCTATCTGTGTCTATGGCATAATATTCATAACCACTTCTCACGGATAAAACCGCCGGCAAATATCTATCCCCCAAGCTGATAATTTCTTTTTTTCAATCGTCATCACCTTGCGCCGCATCTAAACTCCTTTTCTCAAATTCATTTCAACTAAAAGCTATATCGGAGTTATCATTGAAATTCGTATAAGTATTATGCACGCTTATTCCCCCATATCTATACCGCTTCTCCCTTATAACAACCTGCTATTCATCAGTACCTGGCTCCAACCGCAATACTTCGCCAATCTCTCCCAATTTCTCAATGAGCACTTTTGCTTTTGTATAAGGAATATTTTTTACTATGATAAATGGAGGCTGCTTTGAGCCTTTAAGCAGTTCCCCCATTGATACGTCAGATTGGAGAGTCTTTTTAATTGTCAATAAATCTTTTGAGCCTCCAAGGGGTGCCCGTTCCAAAATAATATTGTACGGTTCGATATGCGGTACCCCCTCCGGTATCGATTCAGTAACGATACAACCTCCTGAAATCCATTTCTCAAGGTCAGAAGCGATTACTTCCGGTTCATCCTCAGGGTTCATATACCCGCAGTCAACCGCAATCACTTCTTTTGCGGCTATGTCGCTTTTCATCAAAAATACTTCATCTCCGCTGTCGTCCCCTATTGCAACATAGCCCTTGGCGTACTCCTTCACTTCCAATGTTTGGTTTCTCTCAACCAGCTCATCCGTACCATAAAGCCCGATTCCTTTTCCATTTATAAATCCGTTTGTAATAAGTAATAAATCCTGGAATACTTTTGGCAATACAAATCCTAAAGCATATTCAACCGCTTTAATTTCATCCATCGTCGCAGGGTTATTTTTTTCTAAATCAATTATTTTTTCTAGATCCATTTATTTCTCTCATTTCGATTATTATAATATCCAACATAATTATTGACTATCTTTCATGTTTAGTAAAGTGATAATCCCTTTTAAATTCAATGCCTCCACATCTGAGATAACCATATTATATCAAATGATTTGCCATTTTTATAGCCTTAGTGCCAAGAATTCCCTTTGGATAAATTCAGGAATCATGTTACCATCGGCAACAAACAACGATAAATATTGCCGAGGAATGCCATTGCCTTCGGCACTTTTCAACATAACTTTTCTGGGATAATACAGTCCCGACGTATTTCTCGTTAGAAAGAATTCGGTCAATGGTGGAAGTGCTCCATTTGGACTTTAGGGTATGTTGGCATTTCAAAACAGATATAATCTTTCTTTCAACATATCAGTTATGTGTTGTGCTATACTTACTATAGGTTGTTCAATAGTAAGTGATTGATTGTAACCATCTACTTATTGTGGAGGATTTAAAATGATTTATTTACTTAATACAAAAGATAATATAGCATTACAGGCATTTACACAACATTTTAAGTTCTCAGATTTTCAAACTATGAAAGCTATTCAAAGAGAGCACGGGTTATTACAGGAAGCATTATCGAAAAAAGGCATAAGATACTCTGATTTAAAATATGCGCTCATTCCGAGTATTGATCGGGAAAGACACGAATGTGTCCTTGTTTTTGATATGAACAAGGATAGTTCATTCTACGGTTTAAGTATTGCGTTTAGGTTATTAAAGACTGTTGATGATACTACGCCCCATAGCATTTTACTCGGAGATTATTTAAATAAATTTTATCCGGAAATAGATTCTGAGAATATATTGAAAAATATGTTACTATCAAGTCTCGGTATAGAAGGCTATCCTGAGTACCAATATAGTGAACAATTTTATTTAGTATATATAAATAATGTAACCAATCAACAGCTATCCGTTTTGAATAAGTTTATGGCTGAAGAAAAAAGCGCTGTTGGTATTGCAGATATAACACATGCTTGCTTTTTTAAAGACTATCTGTCTTATTTGTTAGCTAGCTGCTTTATTATCTTTAAGGGTAAAGCAATTGCTCCCAGCTCTGATTATGCCAGTGAGGCTGTTTGGGCAGGTAATGATACGTTTTTTTCATTTGAAGATGCAGGGTATACGTCTTTTTCTGTTGCAGATTTATATTGGCATTTATTTTTATCATATAAAATTGAAACCAGAATAACAGACCCTGAAGATATTCGATATAGTATTAATTCAATAAGTGATAAAATAGTGAATTTAGATAATCTGGATCTGCGGATGGACGAATCTAAACTAGCCTATCTTTTAAAAGAAAAGCTAGGCTCTTTGAAGTCAATAGGATTGCATAGTAAAGATATAAATGAAGTCCGAAATAGCATTAGACAAAAAATATCTGAGAGTTGGCTCTATAATCTTTGTATTGATGAAGAACATAACATTATGAAGTTCAATGTAATATTGGACTATGATTCAAAAAAGATATTGGTTGCATTAGAATATTTGCCATTAGAAAAGCAAATACGCTTAATAACTTTGTATTAATTATAAAAAATCCCCCCTTGACACTTGTTTAAAATTCTTGCCAAGAAGGAGCTATTTCCTTATTTCAAACTATCAAAATTTTTTACATTCTCGATATAAGCAAAGAAACAACTCTATGCTGCGACAAGTACAAGCTGAATCTGTCCAAAAATGTTGCTTTAGTTCCGTGATTTATATCTTAAATGTATGTAAGTGTATTGCATTCTTGCTGGTTAAAACCATAATCCGGATTGTTTTCGCAGTACACATACCCATTATTGCGCTGAACGGCGTCCTTAGTCAAGTATCTCCCCATGAATGGAATATAATACCTGCTTTCAGATAATAGAATCCGGCTTCCGTGTCATACTTCCTCCTACGTCGATGACTTATGTCAGCTGATTTTCAGCATTATAAACATATATGTCCAACTGCCTTAATGATTATTAAATGTGGATTTATTTGGAATTGACGGTGTATTAAATACTAATTATAATATGCAATAAAGTATTTAATTTTTTAATTCTAAAGAGGCTAGACATGGGAGATATTACAATATTTATATTTGGAGTAATCGCTGTAAATATACTTGGATTTATTATATTTTATAAGAACATAAACCAAGCCGAGCATAATAATTCTGACCTTTTCCTTTTTACTTTTTATTTAATAACAACATTTCCTTATTCATTTTTGCAAAATCCTTTATTAAAGAATATTTACATTGAACTAATTATCGTAAATCTGATTGCTTTATATGATTTTGTTTTTTTTATAGAATGCAAACATTATTCTGATAAAGAAAAAGACAAAAAAAGAGTAAAATCATATATATTAATTAAATCTTTAATTATAGTTATGCCAATAAATCTTATTTTCTTATTTACTATCTATCATTTCGGGTTAAAGTTATTAAAGTTGATTTGAAAATAAATATAATAATCAAGTAGGGGGAAATAAAAAAACTGGGAAGTTCAAAAAAGTGACCGATTGCCCATTGCTTCAATAATCTCACAGACAAGCGAAAATATCACTTTTTTAATGACTTAGCAACAATGTCTTTTGCTTCGACTAGCGCCTCGAGATACTTATGCTGTAAAATAATGTCTATATCAAAGTGTTCAGACTGCAAAATATATTGGTTTTGATTATATGTATCATACTTTACTTCTGCTATTATTTCAGTACCAAGCAAAATGTTGCAAGGAACAACTGGACCATAACCATACTCGCATTCCAGATAGACATAACTACAGCAATGCGGGCAAAAAACGATAAAATTTGCGGATAATTCATACTCCAAATCAGTATTACATTTTTGGCATACGCATTTTTGAGTCATATTGTATTCCTTATACTTGATAATTTATGCCTTGCTGCATATAGAGCTTGTCCTAGTATCAAATGAGTTTTTTGACCAATGTTCTACCGCTGTCTAATTATACCAAATCACGTAGTTTGTTTCAATATTGAATTACCAAAGGATGTGCCTGTCAGAGCACCCCTTCGGGACGGTAAAATGGTATCATGGAGCACACTACCTGTTATTCAATGGCAAGGAAAAAGCAACAGCGGATCAAAGTGTCTGTTTAAAATAAGATATGGTTTTAAAAGATCCAATTTATTATAATAGCGCAGTGTTTTAGTGGTTATATTACAAAGCTTGGCCAGTTCCCCAATACTTAAAACATCGTTTGTATCCATCTATAATCATCTCACCTCATTTGTATTATACCGATAAAAAAGAAAAAAGCAAACAGCTTCAAAACTGGCATTTTAAAAGGAAGTAAGATTAGTCTTAACTTTATGTGCTGCGTCTTGTCAGTGTATAATGTACTTTAAATTATATAAAATAATCTCCGCTAAGTATAGCATCGCAGCAAAAGGACTTAAACCACGAGGGTTCAAGTCCTTTTGCTTTAACTTTGAATGAGAAGTTAGGTAAATATAGCTGCTTACCTTTCTTTATATTATGCTCATTATCTCCCCAGTAAAGGAGGATTTGTTATATTCAATCCTCAAATATTGGTTCCAAATATTTTTTGATAAGTTCGATTCTATCCTTTGCGGTTGGTTTGAAAAGCGAAGCAATGGCAATGACCAAATTTTTCGCCGTGTTGACATAGATCACATTTCCACCGTCTCCAATGGCAGCATAGCTGCACTCATTTTTGTCAATGATCCACCAAAGATATCCATACGATAGATTAAGCTCATCCCAGTGGCTGTGTAGCTTGGTACTCTCGGCGACCCATTCAGTTGATATGATTTGTTTACTATCCCAGATTCCGCCATTCAGGTACAGTTGACCCATTTTTGCCATATCCGCAGGCTTTATGAAAAGTCCCCAGCCTGCCGTATTGATTCCCTGTGGATCGGCGACCCATCCACTTTCGTGGTGATTCTTTATAATCGAGAGTTGCTCTTCTTTACTTTGAAAAACCACATTCTGTGTGATATGGATTCCTAGCGGAGAAAATAGATTTTCATATGCGAAGCCGAGCACGGACTGCCCTGTCACATTTTTAAGGATACCAGACAGGATATCCGGCCCTATGAGGGGCGTATACCGAAACTTGCCGATCTCTCCCTTACCGCCCATAAGATCGAGGGCGCTCTTTACCCCGCTTTCACTTGTGAAATACTTCGTGTACGGCGCCGATTTATATTTGAACGGAGTGGTCATAGTCAGCATATTCCGTATCGTAACGCGTTGCGCCGTCTTTTGTCCTCTCTTTGGAATGTAGTCCGGAAAAAAGTCCAGCACCTTTTGGTCGATGCTCCTGATATAACCTTTATCAATGGCAATG